>NZ_JBSFQF010000023.1:0-35383 GCF_053588575.1 Gordonia sp. NPDC003429 | reverse complement strand
GTCGACCCACACCGTCACCAGCTACCGTGAGAACCCGGTCCCCGCAAACGCTGGAACCAACTAACCGAGCCTCCAGCAAACCCGGGGCGATTCAACATTTCGGTGGCCCTGTTCGACCTCGACGGCGTGCTCACCGCCACCGCGGCCGTCCATTTCACCGCGTGGACGCGCGCATTCAACCACTACCTCGAGTCGCTGCCCGACCAGGGTGACACCACCCGACCGTTCACCAAGGACGACTACATCACCTACGTCGACGGCAGGCCGCGCGCCGATGGTGTGCGCACCTTCCTCGAGTCGCGGGGGCTGCCGGCCGACGACGCCCTGGTGGAACGGATCGGAACGTCGAAGAACGACGAGTTCCTCGCCGCCGTCGGGCGCGGTGAGGCCAAGGCCTACCCCGGATCGGTGCGCTACCTCGACGCGATGGAGAAGCATGGCGTGCACATCGCGGTGGTGACCTCGTCGAAGAACGGGGCACAGGTGCTCGACGCGGCCGATCTCTCCCACTACGTGGAACACCGGATCGACGGCAACGACATCGTCGCGCGCGGCCTGTCGGGCAAACCCGCACCCGACTCCTACCTTGCGGGCGCCGAGGTGATGGGGGTGGTACCCGAGAACGCGGCCGTGTTCGAGGACGCGATCTCCGGACTGCAGGCCGGTCGTGCCGGACATTTCGGTTACGTGATCGGCGTCAATCGTGAAGGTCCCGGCCACGTCGACGCCATGCGTGACGCCGGCGCCGACATCGTGGTCGACGATCTGTCCGAACTGTTGGGAGAGTGACGATGCAGGGTTTCGAGGTCGATCCGTGGGAGTTGCGCTGGCACGGCGTCGAAGGTGACGGGTTGCCGTGCAACGAGACCCTGTTCGCGCTGTCGAACGGGTACCTCGGACTTCGCGCCAACCTGGAAGAGGGCGAACCGATCGGTGAGCCCGGAACCTACCTCAACGGTGTCTACGAACTGCGCGAGCTCCCGCACGCGGAGGTGGCGTTCGGTTACCCGGAGTCGAGCCAGACGATCATCAACGTCACCGACGGAAAGATCATCCGGCTGCTCGTCGGGGATGAACAGTTCGACATGCGCTACGGCAAGACCATCGAGCACTCCCGGGTGCTCGACATGCGGGCCGGGCTCTTGAAGCGCACCACGGTGTGGGAGTCGCCCACCGGCCGGCGGGTGACGATCCGGTCGGAGCGGTTGGTGTCGTTCACCAACAGGTCGATCGCCGCGATGCGCTACGAAGTGCAGTCCGACGACGCCGAGGACCTCCGCATCGTGCTGCAGTCGGATCTGCTCGCCAACCAGCCCATCGCGAGCAGACACAAGGAGGACCCCCGCCTGGCCGCCATCCCGGAATCGGCGCTGGTCAACGATTTCGCCGTCGCCGACGGCAACAGGGCACTGCTGGTGCACCACACCCGCAAATCCGGCCGGTACGTGGCGGCCGGCATGGACCACCTCGTGGAACTCCCCGACGGGGCCACGCGCACCATCACCTCCGACGACGACCTCGCCCGCCTGACCATCGCGGCCCCGCTGGCCCAGGGCGAAACCATCGTGCTGACCAAGTTCATCGGCTACGGCTGGTCGTCGCAGCGCTCGGTGCCCGCGCTGCGCGCCCAGGTCGACGCTGCGCTGGCGATGGCGATGACCGTCGGCTGGGATCGCCTCGTCGCCGAACAACGCGAGTATCTCGACCAGTACTGGTACGACGTCGACATCGAGATCGACGGGGATCCCGAACTGCAACAGGCCATCCGGTTCGCGCTGTTCCATGTGCTGCAGGCGGGCGCGCGGTGTGAGGGCCGGTCGATCGGCGCCAAGGCACTCACCGGATCCGGGTACGACGGCCACACCTTTTGGGACACAGAGACATTCGTGCTCCCGATGTTGACCTACACCCGCGCCCACGAGGCACGGGAGGTGCTGCGGTGGCGGCACAGCACCCTGGACAAGGCCAAGGACCGTGCCATCGAACTGGGGCAGCGCGGTGCGATGTTCCCCTGGCGCACCGTCAACGGCGACGAGTGCTCGGGATACTGGCCTGCAGGTACCGCCGCGGTACATCTCACCGGTGACATCGCGATGGCCGTCGCAAAGTATGTGTACGCCACCGGCGACGTCGAGTTCGAGAAGGACTACGGCCTCGAACTACTCGTGGAGTGTGCGCGACTCTGGTTGTCCCTCGGGCACTTCGGCGGCGATGGGCGATTCCGCATCGACGGGATCACCGGCCCCGACGAGTACACCGCAGTGGTCAACAACAACGCGTTCACCAACCTCGCCGCCAAGCAGAACCTGCTCGAGGCCGCCGCAGCATGTAAGCGTCACCCCGACCTTGCCCGCGGTCTCGGCGTGAAACCCGAGGAGATCGCGGCGTGGGAGAACCGCGCCGACCGGATGACGCTCGACTACAACGACACTCTCGGGGTGCACGAACAATCCGAGAACTTCACCGCGCTCGGCGAATGGGATTTCGAGGCCTCGCGGGGTCGCTACCCGTTGCTGCTGAACTACCCGTACTTCGAGCTCTACCGCAAGCAGGTGGTCAAGCAGGCCGACCTCGTGCTGGCCCTCTATCTGTTCGGTGACGCGTTCACACTGGAGGAGAAGCAGCGCAACTTCGACTACTACGAACAGATCACCTGCCGTGACTCGTCATTGTCGGGGTGGTCACAGGGCGTCGTCGCCGCCGAGGTGGGCTACGTCGACCTCGCGTTCGACTACATCGTGGAGACGTCGTTCATGGATCTGCGCGACCTACACGGAAACACTTCCGCCGGAATGCATCTCGCGGCCATGGCCGGAACCTGGCTGGGCATCGTCGCCGGACTCGGCGGTATGCGGGATTTCGGTGGACACATCACGTTCGCACCACGGCTGCCGACACAACTGAGCGCGATGACCTTCCGCATGGTGGTGTGCGGAAGCAAGATCGTGGTGGCCGTCGACGGCAACACCGTGACCTACACGTTGACCGGGGGCGATCCGATCGAACTGAGCCACCACGGCGAAGCGTTCACCCTCACCACGGCCGAACCGGTCAGCATGCCGATCCCGGAATTGGCCTACCGCGAACCGCCCGAACCCCCGGTGGGTTGCGAACGCTACCGACGGGGCTGACGGGGGTCAGTGCACGACAGTCAGCGGGCAGTGCGCCTCGTTGAGCACCCTGCGGGTCGTCGAACCCAGCAGCAGACCGCCGAAGCCGCCGCGACCGCGATGGCCGAGCACCATCAGATCGGCGGTGTCGGATGCCTTGACGAGCGCATCGACCGGCGAGCCGTCGATAACGTGTGACTGCACCGGCAGACCGGGAAGACGCGTACGCACCTTGCCCACCGCGTCGGCCAACGTGTTCTCGATCTGCTCGGCAACTCCCGCGAAGGCCGCGCCGGCCTCCACGAAGCCCGAGGAATCCCAAGCCGCGATCACGTCGAGTCGGGCACCGCGTGCGACGGCTTCATCGGCGGCCCAGTCCAGGGCGACCAACGAGTCCGGCGATCCGTCCACACCCACCGCCACCACGTCCGACGCGGGGCGACCGGGCGCTGCCTCGCGCACCACGGTGACCGGACACTTGGAGTGGGCGACAAGTGCGGTGGGCACCGAGCCGAGTATCGTCCCCGCCCGTCCGGTGCCGGAGGCACCGACCACCAGCATCGAGGCATGCTTCGACCTCGTGAGCAGTGCACCTCGCGGCGAATCGCCGATGATGTGGGTCCGTACCGGAGGAGCCGGATCGAATGTCGCGGCCACCGTCTGCGCCTCGTCGAGGACCTCGCGCCCGTGGATCCGCATGCCGTCGAAATAGGCGTCCGGAATGGCGTAGGTGACCAGCGGCGGAGACACCGCGTCGATCGCGTAGACGATGTCGAGGCCGGTGTGGTGGATCGTCGCGGTGTGCGTGGCCCAGCGCACCGCGGCCAGTGACGTCGAGGATCCGTCGACGCCGACGGTGATGAATTCTGCGTACCTCATACCTCCAGTCTGCGCCCGCAGACCGGAGGCGTAACGGGACTTTCGGCCCACGTCAAGGAGTTTCTCGATGTGTTAGCCGCCGCAGCGATCAGCCGTCGAGCTGTGACAGTAACTTGAACGACAGGAACGTCATCGGACCGACGTCCTTGAAGTCCTTGGCCACGTTGCCCGCGATGCCGCCCTCGAGCGCCAGTTCGCCACAGATGTCGAGCTTGAGTTGCGGTGTGCCCTCACTGAAGTCGAGGTCGCCGAAGTCGACCCACACGATGTTGGGGCGAACCGTCGACTGGTACACGTAGCGCTTGCGGGTCAGATCGAGCACCACCTGCCAGATGGTTTCGGACTCGTCGGGACTGTCCGGGTTGTCCCCGACGCGGAACGGTTGGGCGGCATTTCGGATCACGCTGAACATGCTCGCGATCGCCTGGACCTGACTGGTGGGTTTCGGCAGTCGTGACCCGTAGTAGGCGGCGCGTGCGAACCGGTGTTCGGCGAGGGTGTCGCCGGGCAGCGGCTGATCACCGCCGAGACCCTCCCACCGCTTGAGCAGTTCGATCTGCTGATCGTAGGAGGGGGAGTTCGTCATCACGTGGTACTTCCTGCTGTGATAGACGTGCACCTTCCCATTCAGGTATTCGATGATCGCCGAGTCGCCGGTGGCGTCGTCGAGGGCGAGATGAATGGTCGGCGGCTGACCGCCGGTGGGGTCGGGCATCTGGATCACCTGAACATCTGTCTCGTTGATCCAGGCGACGCACTCGTCGACGGTGGCGAAGTTGTCGAGGAAGTACTGCAGCCACATGGCCTGGCTCAGCGCCGGACGTGACGGGTCGTACTCGGCGTAGGTGGATTCGGCGAGCCACAGCACATGTCCGGCGAGTCCGACCTCGTTCATGCCGTCGACCGAGATGATGTCGAAGGCGGCCGCGATGACGCTGCCGTACTTCGACGTCCACGTGAGCGCACCCTCGATGCCGTCATCGCGGCTGATCCCACGGGGGAACGCCCACAGATTGGTGGCCAGATCCCTACGGAAGTCCATATTCCGTCCGACGATGACCGATCCGTCGGCATCGGGCCACATGACGCGTGTACACATGTCGTCCTCCTCGGACACTCTGTTGATGAGTATGACAGTGCCCCAGACGGATACGCGGATGGTGCCGATGCCGAAGTTGGTCGCAAATCCACACTCACTTGGCACGCTTTGAAGCCGGTTGAGCCGCGCGCATTAGAATTGTCGACGATGAGTGTGGCCGAATCCTCCCGGACGTGGACACCGCCCGAGCGAGTGGACCTGCGGGCCACGCTCGGTGTGCACCGACGGGGCAGCGGCGATCCCGCGTTTCGGTACGCCGCCGACGGATCGGTGTGGCGTGCGGTGCACACCCCCGACGGCCCGGGCACCCTCGCCATCGGGATGCGCGACGGGTCGGTGCGGGCGCGGGCCTGGGGTCCGGGTGCCGACTGGCTGCTCCATCACGTGCCCGACATGCTCGGCGTCAACGACGACCCCCGCGCCCTCACGGTCCGTGACGATGCCGTCGCGCGACTGGTGGCACTGTCGGCCGGTCTGCGGATCGGTAGCACCGGTCGTGTGTGGGAGGCCCTCGCGCCGGCCATCCTCGAGCAGAAGGTGGTGGGTACCGAGGCGTGGCGTGCGTGGCGGCACATCCTGCGCGTCTTCGGCGAACCCGCACCCGGTCCGGTGCCGGCCGACATGCGGGTGCCCCCGCCGCAGCGGGTCTGGGCGCAGATTCCGTCGTGGGAGTGGCATCGCAGTGGCGCCGAGCCGGTGCGCGCCCGGACGATCCGGGGCGCCACCACACTCGACGTCGAGCGTCACGTCGACCGACTCGACGTGTTGCGCGGTGTCGGGGCGTGGACCGTCGCCGAAACACGGACGCGGGCCGTCGGCGACGCCGATGCGGTACCGGTGGGCGACTATCACATCCCGGCGCTGGTGGGTCACACCCTGATCGGCCGTGCCGTCGACGACGACGGCATGCTGGAGCTACTCGAACCCTATGCGGGACAACGCTATCGGATCATCCGCATGGCCGAACTGCACGGCACCTGGGCGCCGCGGCGGGGGCACCGCATGTCGGTGCGGGACTATCGCGCGATCTGATCCGCCTCCCGCGGGTCTTCTCCGTTCGCGCGGGCCGTCGACCACCCGCGCGAACCGATACGACCCGCGCGAACCCGACACGACGCGGGCGAACCACCGCACCCGTCTGCGCACCCGCGATCAGGAAGCCACTTAACGTCGCGGCGATCCCAAGTGCCGTGCAGCCCGCTGACCTGCGCACTCTCACCCGAGAGTGACCGCGTGTCGGCGGTGGCGGCTGGAATCGGGCATCGGCTGCGGCCCACAATTCTCTCCGGAGCCCGAGGACGTATCGGGACGTCGAAGGGAGAGCGTGTTGTTCGCGAAGCGTTTCAGTGCCGTCGCGGCAGGTGTGGCCGCCATTTTGGCAGTCTCGTTGAGTGCCTGCTCGTCGGACGAATCAAGCTCGGGCGCAAGCTCATCCGGAAACGACAGGATCACCCTGACCGTCGGCGACCAGGTGAAGCAGACCGAGTCGCTGCTGGAGGCCTCCGGTGAGCTCAAGGATCTCCCGTACGACATCACGTGGGCGTCGTTCGAATCGGGGCCGCCACTGCTGGAGGCCGCGTCCGCCGGCAAGGTCGACATCGGCGGCACCGGTGACGTGCCGCCCGTCTTCGCCCAGGCGAGCGGCGCGAAGCTGAAGATCGTTGCCGTGCAGGCGCGTTCGAAGCCCGGTGACTTCCTGCTCGTGCCTCCGGGATCGTCGGTGCGCTCTATCGCCGACCTCAAGGGCAAGAAGGTGGCCTTCACCAAGGGGTCGAGTTCCAACGGACTGGTGCTCGCACTTCTGGATCAGGCCGGTCTCAAACCCGCCGACATCGAGCAGACGTTCCTCACGCCCACCGAAGGGTTGTCGGCGTTCACCAACGGTCAGGTGGATGCCTGGGCGGTGTGGAACCCGTTTGCGCAGGTGGCCATCTCCCAGCACGGTGCCACGGTGGTGTCCGACGGTGCGGGCCTGGTGACCCAGCAGGCCTACTACCTGGCGTCGGATGCGTCCATCGCCGATCAGCCGAAGCGCAAGGCCATCAACGACCTCATCGCCCGGCTCTCCCGCGCCAACCAGTGGGCGGTGACCCACGAGAATGAGTGGATTCCGACCTACAGCAAGCTGACCAAGCTTCCCGAACCGATCGCCCGCGCCACCTTCGCGACGTCGTCGGGCGGGATCGTGCCGATCGGACCCGAGCAGATCGCCAAACAGCAGCGGCTCATCGACCTGTTCGCCGACGCCAAGGTGATCCCCACCCATCCCACGGCCGCCGACTACTTCGACCAACAATTCAACGGCGCACTCGCCGGGACGGGGGCGACGGGATGACCGACCTTCTGATCGCGGGTGCACCGCGGACACGCGCCACGGCCACCGCATCGGTGCCCGTCAGGGCACCCCGCACACGCACGCGAGTACCGCTGACGCCCCTGCTGCGCCTGATCTCGCCGATAGCCCTGCTGGTGGCATGGCAGGTGCTCTCGGACCGGGGCGTGATCCCCGAGAGCAAGCTCTCCCCACCCACCCAGGTGTGGGCCGCCGCGAAAGAACTGTGGGCCGACGGAGAACTGCAGGATGCACTCGCGGTATCCCTCCAGCGCGTCGGAATCGGTCTGGCGCTGGGTGTTTCGGTGGCCGTGGTGCTCGGCCTGCTGGTCGGTTTCTTCCGCGTCGCCGACCTGGCCATCGACCCGCCTCTGCAGATGCTGCGAACCATCCCATTCCTCGGTCTCATCCCGCTGTTCGTCGTGTGGTTCGGCATCGGCGAGGAACCCAAGGTGTACATGGTGGCCCTCGGCGTGCTGTTCCCGCTCTACCTGAACCTGGTCTCGGGTATCGGGGGCGTCGACCCCAAGCTCATCGAGGCGGGCCGATCGGTGGGGTTGGGAAGGCTGGGACTGGCGCGTGCGGTGATCCTGCCCGGGGCGATGCCCAGCGCGCTGACCGGATTCCGGCTCTCGCTCGGCGTCGCCTGGCTGTCGCTGATCGTCGCCGAACAGATCAACGCCGACGCCGGGCTGGGCTATCTCGTGATGAACGCACGCACCTACCTGCGCAACGACATCATCGTTCTCGGACTGGTGATTTACGCGTTCCTTGGGCTGCTCAGTGACTCGATCGTGCGGGCACTCGAAGCGTGGCTGCTGCGTTGGCGGGTGGCCCGGTGACCGCCCCCGATGCCGATGTGGCCGATACCGATGTGGCCGACACCGATGTGGCCGACACCGACGTGGTGGTCCGTGCCGAGCAGATCACGCGATCGTTCGGCGACGTCGAGGTCCTGCACGGCATCGACCTCACGTTGCGCCGCGGGGAGATCGTCGCTCTGGTGGGCCGGTCCGGATCGGGCAAGTCGACGCTGCTGCGGATCGTCGCAGGGCTCGACGCCGACCACGGTGGGCGGTTGGAAGTCGACGGGTCACGTGCGGTGGCCTTCCAGGAACCGCGGCTGCTGCCGTGGCGATCGGTGCGAAAGAACGTGTCGCTCAACCTCTCCGGCGACAATCCCGCACAGCGGGCGGTCGAGGCACTCGGTGAGGTGGGGCTCTCGCATCGCGTGGACGCGTGGCCGTTGACCTTGTCGGGCGGCGAAGCGCAGCGGGCATCGCTGGCGCGTGCACTCGTGCGGCAGCCAGAACTGCTGCTGCTCGACGAACCGTTCGGCGCACTCGACGCGCTCACCCGGATCGAGGCCCACACCCTGCTGGTCCGGCTCTGGCAGCGTCACGGATTCGCCGTGCTGCTGGTGACCCACGACGTGGAGGAGGCCGTGCTCCTCGCCGACCGCGTGCTCGTCCTCTCCGACGGCGAGATCGCGCACAGCGTCGCCGTCGACGTCGAGCGGCCGCGCCACCGCGACGACCTGCGCCTGGTGGAGCTGCGCGAACGCGTCCTGGCGCACCTCGGCGTGGGGAGGGGCGCGCCCATCGACGTCGACGTTGCCGAGGAGTACGCCCGATGACCGCCCACTTCCACTGGTTTCTGCCGACCTCCGGCGACGGCCGCGAGGTGATCGGTGCGCTGCAGTCCTCGGGTGTGCTGGGTACAGCGTCGGCGCACCGCGCCCCCGACCTCGACTATCTGACCCTGGTTGCCAAGACCGCCGAACACCTGGGCTTCGAGTCGGTGCTCACGCCGACCGGCACGTGGTGCCACGACGCGTGGGTGACCACCGCCGCGCTCATCCGGGAGACCAGCCGGCTGAAGTTTCTCGTCGCCTTCCGGCCCGGACTGATCACCCCGACGCTCGCCGCGCAGCAGGCCGCGACCTTCGCCGACCTGTCCGGCGGCCGGCTGGCGTTGAACATCGTGACCGGCGGCGACCGCGAAGAGCAGGAGCGCTACGGCGACCGGCTCACCAAGGAGCAGCGCTACGCGCGCACCGGCGAGTTCCTGCAGATCGTGCGCGGCGCATGGTCGGGGACGCCGTACGACTTCGCCGGCGAGTACCTCGACGTCACCGGCGCCACCGTGGGACGACCGCCGCGCCCGGCGCCGCCGGTGTTCTTCGGCGGCGCGAGCGAGGCGGCGCGCGAGGTGGCCGCCGCCCACGTCGACACCTACCTCACCTGGACCGAGCCGCCGGACAAGGTGGGCGCACTGATCGACGACGTGCGCGCCCGTGCCGCCCGGTACGGCCGCGAACTGTCCTTCGGTATCCGCGCCCACGTGATCACCCGCGACACCCGAGAGGAGGCGTGGGCCGAGGCGCGCAAGCTGGTGAGCAGGATGGATCCGGCGCTGATCACCTTGGCGCGAGAACGGTTGTTGCAGAGCGAATCCGAGGGACAGCGCCGTCAACTCGCGCTCAACGCCGACCTGGCGAATCTCGAGGTGTATCCCGGGCTGTGGGCGGGCTACGGCCTGGTGCGGCCCGGTGCGGGCACCGCCCTGGTCGGTAGCCACGCCGAGGTGGCCGACCTGATCGGGCAGTACCAAGCCCTGGGTGTCGACCATTTCGTCTTGTCGGGGCAGCCGCACATCGAGGAGGCCTACTGGTTCGCCGAGGGCGTGGCCCCGCTGGTGCGTGCCGCCTCCGCCGCCGCGGCGCGCGCGGTGGCGCACTCCTGAGCGGAGTTCAGACGCGGCTGTCGGGTTGCACCCGCAGCGCCTGCAGCGTGGTGGCGAGCATGTCGTACTGGGTGGCGAGCAGGATGAACGCGATCACCCGCCGATCGTCGAGGTGACGGCGCAGCGCCGCCCACGACACGTCGCTGATGTCGCGGTCGACGACGAGTTCGTCCACCGCGCGCAGCATCGCGCGTTCCCGGTCACCCCACCCCGCGTCGGGGCCCTCGAGGATGCGGGCGAGTTCCGCGTCGTCGATTCCGGCCTGCTTGCCGAGCCTGCGGTGGTGATCGAGTTCGTAGGTGCTCTCGCGCAGGTGCGCCACGCGGATGATCACCATCTCCGATTCGCGCCGCGACAGGGAGCCGAACGGCATGAGACGGGAGGCGAAATAGAGCCATCCGCGGAACAGACCGCGGGTCCGTCCCAGCGTCGAGAAGATATGTGCGTCATGAACCCCGATGGTTCGGGCCGCGATGCGCGCGAACGCCCAGTTGATCGGACCGAGCTCGGAGAATCCCCCCGGAGCAACACGTGGAGTACCCATGCGGTCACCGTAGACGGCCTCGTTAGACTTTGAGCACCATGACTCACATCACATCGCGCACCTTCACCTCCGTCGATGAGCTCAGGGCGGCGATCGGCGAGAATCTCGGCCACGGCGACTGGCTGGAGATCACCCAGGAACGCATCGATGCCTTCGCCGAGGCCACCGGCGATCACCAGTGGATTCACGTCGACGCCGAGCGCGCGAAGGCGGGTCCGTTCGGTACCACCATCGCCCACGGTTACCTCACGTTGTCGCTGCTGCCGTTGCTGGCCGGCGACATCTTCACCGTCACCGGTCCGAAATTGACCATCAACTACGGGCTCAACAAGGTGCGGTTCCCCAGTCCGGTGCCCGTCGGCGCCCGGGTGCGCGCGGACGCCGAGATCGTGTCCGTCGAGGAGGGCGCCGCAGGTGTCACGGTGGTGGTGCGCTCGACCGTGGAGATCGACGGATCGGCCAAACCCGCGTGCGTCGCCGAAACGGTGCGCGTCATCGTGTTCTGACGCCGGGACATCCGTTCACCGCCGGCACGCCGCGCAGGCGCGCGTCGAGCCAGCTCATCGCGTCAGGAAAGCCGAGCAGCGCCGCGGTGAGGTGCTCGCCGAAGACCTCGCGGTAGGTGGCGTTGGCGCCGAGCGCGCACTGTTCGTGAAAGAGGTCGCGTGCCCCGGCCGCCGGTATCCACCACTCCTGGGTGCCGTTGTAGATGTAGAGCGGTACGGCCGAACGCATCCCGGACATCTTGGTCACGCGGTAGATCTCCTCGGCTACCGGCGAGTGAAACGGGTCGGCGACGGTGGCGAACACCTGCATCGGAAGGAATGTGGCGCCGGCGATCGCGATCGGGATGGTGCACACGTTCTTCAGCGGCGATGTCGCAATCCACTGCGCGGGGTTGTTGGCCATGGTGAGTATCTCGGTGCGTTCGCGGGCGATGCCGAACGTGGCGGCGTGGAACAGTCCGGTGGCCAGATTGGCGTTCATGCTGCCGACGAGCATCCGAAAGTCGGCGGGCACGCCACCGAAAGCCGCCCCGACGACACGCCCGCGCAACTCCGGCGCATAGTCGGCCAGTAGCTTCACCGCACCCCTGGTGGCGATGGCCCCGCCGGAATAGCCGGTCATCGCGACCCGACTCCGTCCGATGCTCGCCGGTGCCGCGGCGCTCGCCGCGCGGATCGCGTCGAGAACGATATGGCCGGCCACCACCGGTTCGGCGTAGGCCATGCGCGGTCCCTGGTGGTCCGGTATCAGCACGGCGTAGCCGTGTGAGAGGGCCAGCGCAGTGGTGGGCGGGATCAGGTCGGTGACCCCGGTGGCGATCGAAAAGCCATGCGAGAGTGTGTATCCCGGATTGCATGCGGTGCCCAGTGAGTCGATCGGCAGATTGTTCACCAGGATCGGGCGATCACCTGTCACCGGAGACGCCGCGCGCGGGATCACCAGGGTGGCGGTGCCGTAGGTCGGCGCCCCGACGGCGTCGGTGCTGCGGAACTTGATGAGCCGCGCCGACGCGATCGGCACGGTGACCACCGGTGCCGCGGCGGCGGTGACGTCACGCACGGCGATGACCTGCCCGGGTCGCATCGCCGCGAGGTCCGACGGCCAGCGGTCGAACATCGGGTCGCCGGTGGGGGTGGGCAGCACCGCCTCCCGCAGCTCTTGGGTGCGGTGATCAAAGCCGGGTGCCACCGCGCGCGGCGGGATGGTCTGCAGATGCGGAAAGGGCGGCGGACCGATCGCGCCGTCGATGGCCCGGGGCAGTTGCGGCGGCGCGGGCATCATGTTGGGCGGGTCGGCGGCGGCAGTTGCCACCGGCCACACCAGCAGGCACGCCGCAACGACCATGCCGCCGCGACGCACCGCACGCCACCAGCCGAACCCGACCCTGCACACCATGGCGTCTCCCTGTGCCGAGGGAAGCGCCCCCGACCGGCGCTTCCCCTCAGGTTCGGAGGCTAGAAGACCAAGTGGGACGATCGACTCACTCGGGAGTCTCGATACGCATCGGTGACCTGCGCGATGTGGGATCGTTATCTCAGCGTTGGGGGGCGGGGCAGCCGTTGACCGCGGGTATGCCGTTGAGCCGATCGGCGAGCCAGTTCATCGCATCCGGGAACCCCACGAACACGGTGGTCATGTGCTCGCCGGGATACTCGCGGAACGTCGCATTGGCGCCGAGTCGGCATTGCTCGGCGAACAGGGCGTGCGCCTGTGACGCGGGAATCCACCACTCCTGCGCACCGTGGTAGAAGTACAGCGGCATCGGCGCCTTGAGCCCGGCCATGTCGGTGATCTGGAAGATCTCGTCGGCGACGGGCGAGTGATAGGGGTCGGGATCCTTCGAGAGTGCTTGCGTACCAATAAAACTCAATCCCAGATCGCCCATGGTGCCGCTGCACAGGTTCTTGATCGTGTTGTTGGTGGCCAGCCAGAGCGCGAGATTGTTGGCCATCGGCAGCAACTCGGGCCGTTCACGGGCGATACCGAGAATGGCCGCATGGAAGACGCCGGTCGCGAGATTGGCATTCATCGCACCGGCCAGAACCCGGTAGTCGGCGGGCACACCGCCGATGGCGGCGCCGGCGAACCGCGGCACCAGCTCCGGTGCGTAGCTGCTGACCAGTTTCGCGGTGGCATTGGTGGCGATCGCACCCCCGGAATACCCGAGCATCCCGATGCGCCCGCGACCGAAATTGGCCGGATCGTAGGTGTCGGCGGCGCGTACCGCGTCGAGCACCACATGCGCCGCGACGAAGGGTTCGGCATACGCCATCCGGGGTCCGGTGTGGTCGGGGACGATCACCGCGAAACCCCGACGCAACGCCTCCTGGGTGGTGGGCGGCTTCAGGTCGGTGCTGTTCGTGTCGTTGCTCTTGCCGTGGGCCAGTGTGTAACCGGTGGTGCAGCGGGTGCCGAGCGCGACGATCGGCGGATTGTTGATCAGCACCGGCCGGGCGCCCGGGCCCCGCCACGGGGTGGGTGGCACCAGCAACGTCGCGGTGCCGAAGATCGGCAGGCCCTTCGCGTCGCGGGTCGCGAACTTCAGCTGTCGGATGTAGGCGACGCGTACCTCGAGCAGCGGCGCGGCCACGGGCGCCACGCTGCGGCTCATCAGGATCTCACCCGGCCGGTGTGCGGCGAGGTCCGCCGGCCAGGTGTCGAAGAACTCGTCCCCGGTCGTCGACGGCATGACGGCCTCGCGCAGTTCCTGCAGCGCGTGGTCGGCGCCCGGGGTCACCGACCTCGGCGGGATGGTGGTGAGCGCGGGTATCGACGGCGGCGGAACCATCCGGTCAATCGTGTTGGGCACGCGTGAGGGTACGGCGGCCAGGTTGGGTGGCTCCGCAGATGCCCCACCGCTCCCGGCGAGGGTGACTACCGCGGCAACGGTGATCGTCGCGGCTCGGCGCGACGACACACGAAGGGACACGCCTGAAACTCCTGTCGCCGGTTGGGTCAGATCGCCATGTATTGGGTCAGATCGCCCTGTATTGGTCAGATCGCCATGTATGGGGACACAGTGCTCCGGTGTTCGTCGACGCGCAACGCGGCACCGAGTGCGGGGAACGCGCGTTGCGGACAGTGCTGGCGTTCGCACACCCGGCATCCGGCACCGATCGGGGTGATGCGCGCTTGCGGACCGATCTCGAGGCCGTCGGAGTAGATCAGCCGCGCCGCGTGGCGCAACTCGCAGCCGAGGCCGATCGCGAAGGTCTTACCCGGTTGCCCGAACCGCACCGCCCGGCGCTCGACGGTGCGCGCCACCCAGAAGTAGTCGCGGCCGTCGGGCATCTCGGCGATCTGGGTGAGAATCTTGCCCGGGGAGGCGAAGGTCTCGTACACATTCCACAGCGGGCACGTGCCGCCGCTGGAGGAGAAGTGAAAACCCGTGGCGGACTGACGTTTCGACATGTTTCCGGCGCGATCCACCCGGACAAAGGAGAAGGGGATGCCGCGCAGGTTCGGTCGCTGCAAGGTGGAGAGTCGATGGCAGATGGTCTCGTAGGAGACCGAGTAGAACGCCGAGAGCCGCTCGATGTCGTAGCGGAAATCCTCTGCAGCGCCATGGAATTGGGTATACGGCAGCAGGACCGCCGCGGCGAAGTAGTTGGCCAGGCCGTACTTCGCGAGCGAGCCGGCCTCGGCGCTGGTGAAGTTTCCTTCCTGTGCCAGTTCGTCGAGCAGGTCGGCGTATTCGAGGAAGGCCAGTTCGGCGGCCAGCTTGAATGCCCGCTGCCCGGCCGAGAGCGCCGCGGACACCTCCAGTCGACGCGCCTGCGGATCGAAGCGGTGCAGCAGATGATCCCCGAGATCGACGCGCGGTGCGATGGTGACGCCGTGTGTCTTCTCCAGACGCTCGGAGATCCCGCGCCGGACGTCCTGGGAATGCATCCGCATCCGCGTGGTGAGTTCCTCGGCGGCCATGTCGAGAGCGTGAATGTAGTTGCGGCGCTGATAGAAGTAGTCGCGGACCTCTTCGTGGGGGGCCGTGATGGACCCGCGCATCGCGCGGTCACTGCGGTCGTCGGTGGCGGCGGCGAGCTGGTCGATGGCGATGCGGTAGCGACGGTGCAGGTTGACCATCGCCTGCGCCATCGTGGGATGCGCGGTGACCATCGCGGTGATCTCGTGGGCGTCGGTGGCCGAGACGGGTGCCTCCACGTCGTCGTCGAGGAGCACCTCACGCAGTTCGGCCACCAGGCGCACGTCATCCTGCGAGTCGAAGAAGCCCGCGTCGACCCCGAACGCCTCGGTGATGCGGGTGAGCACCGAACTGGTCAGCGGCCGCGTGTCGTGTTCGATCTGATTCAGATACGACGGCGAGATGTCGAGGGTCTGGGCGAGCGCCACCTGGGACAGGCCACGCTCGTTGCGGAGCTGGCGCAGTCGCGAACCCACATACGCGCGGGTCATGTTTCGGTCCCTGTCATGATCTGCCCAGGGTACGGTGACCGCGTGCGATTTCCGGCGCGGTTTCGACGGAGAGCGCCGGCGGTGATCGCGGCCGCGTGCGCCGGGTCGATGATGCTCCTCGCCGGCTGCGGCGCCGACCGGGCGACGCCCGCGCCGGTGTCCTCGGCGGTCCCCGCCGACCTGGTGTTGCGACCGGGCCAGTTGCCGCCTGGATTCACACCCGCACAGTTCTCGGTGAGTGATCTCGCGTCGGCCGACCGCGCCCGCATCGACGCGACGCGCGCCGACCCGGTGACGCCGCCCCAGTGCCGTCCGACCGCCGACGCCGACCTGAACCCGCAGCTCAATGCCGCCAACTCCGCGGTGCTGGCCGCCAACCGATCCGACACCGGGTTGGTGGCCCTGGTCACCACCGCGCGTCGCGACATCGACGCCGATGTGCGCGAACGCACCGGCGACTGCGCGCAGACCGAGACGACGATCTCGTCGGGTGGACTGTCGGGCGCGGTGGTGACCACCTCCACCACCACGCTGCCCGACCCGGCCGGATTCCGGATGGGCAGCACCCACGACGGCGACGTCGAGCAGACCCTGGTGCTGCGGTCGGTGGTGACCACCCGGCTCCCCGACGCCACCGTGCGCACGCAGATCGGGTACTCCGGGTACGCGCTGGTGCGTCGGACCGCCGACGATGTGGTCACCGTCTCGCTGACGGTCAACGGCGCGGCGAGCGACGCCGCGAACCCGCCGCAGCCCGCGCCCGAGCCGATGTCGGCGCACGGATTCGGGGAACTGTTCGCGACGGCGATGCGCAACGCCGTCGACTGAGATGTGAATCCCATCACACACCTGCGCTCGGAGGTCGCCGATCCCGTGCGGTGCGGTTGCATCCGGGCGCGCGTCTCGTCTCGGGTGCAGTGGGTTGGGCGCGGCACAAAAACGCAGTACGCGCGTACTTTTTGGCGGCAACTCGGCAAGTCTTCACATGTCAAGATTCGCAAAATTTGCAAATCTGCGCAGAATACTGGCGGGTATTCACACTCCAAACCCGATTGGACCTGCATGTTTGCCGTGTGGCACTCTTGATGTAGGCACTACCGAGATGTGTCGGAGAGTTCGCAAAGTCCGCGCCGGAGAGTATGGCGCGGGTCACACTTGCGTACCCGCGATGCGCTCAGGATGTCTGTCAGCACCCCGGATCGCACCTGGCCGTGCGACTCAACCGGGCCGAGTAGGACAACGAAAGCGAAGTGGCTAATGAGCAACGTCGGAAAGCCCCGCACCGCCGCGGAAATCCAGCAGGACTGGGACACCAACCCGCGCTGGAAGGGCATCACCCGCGAGTACACGGCCGAGCAGGTCGCCGAACTGCAGGGCAATGTCGTCGAAGAGCACACCCTTGCCCGCCGCGGCGCCGAGATCCTGTGGGACGGCGTCAACAGCGACAACTACATCAACGCCCTGGGTGCGCTGACCGGTAACCAGGCCGTGCAGCAGGTGCGCGCGGGCCTCAAGGCCATCTATCTGTCGGGTTGGCAGGTCGCCGGTGACGCGAACCTCTCCGGCCACACCTACCCCGACCAGTCGCTGTACCCGGCCAACTCGGTGCCGAGCGTGGTGCAGCGCATCAACAACGCGATGATGCGCGCCGACGAGATCGCCCGCGTCGAGGGTGACAAGTCGGTGGACAACTGGGTGGTGCCGATCGTGGCCGACGGTGAGGCCGGCTTCGGTGGCGCGCTCAACGTCTACGAGCTGCAGAAGGCCATGATCAAGGCCGGCGCCGCCGGTACCCACTGGGAGGATCAGCTCGCGTCGGAGAAGAAGTGCGGCCACCTCGGTGGCAAGGTGCTCATCCCCACCCAGCAGCACATCCGCACCCTGACCTCGGCTCGCCTCGCGGCCGACGTCGCCAACACCCCGACCGTCGTCATCGCCCGTACCGATGCCGAGGCCGCCACCCTGATCACCTCGGATGTCGACGAGCGCGACAAGCCGTTCGTGACCGGTGAGCGCACCACCGAGGGCTTCTACAACGTGCAGAAGGGCATCGAGCCCTGCATCGCGCGTGCCAAGGCCTACGCCCCGTACGCCGACCTCATCTGGATGGAGACCGGCAAGCCCGACCTGGAGCTGGCCCGCCAGTTCGCCGAGGCCGTCAAGAGCGAGTTCCCCGACCAGCTGCTGGCCTACAACTGCTCGCCGTCGTTCAACTGGAAGCAGCACCTCGACGACGCGACCATCGCGAAGTTCCAGAACGAGCTCGGCGCGATGGGCTTCAAGTTCCAGTTCATCACGCTGGCCGGCTTCCACGCGCTCAACTACTCGATGTTCGATCTCGCCTACGGCTACGCCCGTGAGCAGATGACCGCCTACGTCGACCTGCAGGAGCGCGAGTTCGCCGCCGAGGAGCGCGGTTACACCGCCACCAAGCACCAGCGTGAGGTCGGCGCCGGCTACTTCGACCGGATCGCCACCACCGTGGATCCCAACACCTCGACCGCAGCCCTCAAGGGCTCGACCGAGGAAGGCCAGTTCCACTAGGAACCAGGCTCGACCGCCTCTCCGGGCATCAGGCGAACAAGACAGGCGGCTCGCGACTTCCGTTGCGGGCCGCCTGTTGGCATGTCAGGGCTTTGCCCGTACCCGGTGAGTTACCCATGTGCTTACGAAATCAGTTGTCGCGTCTCGTTTTTGGAGGAGGGCGTTGTGGTCGACTCGGCCATCTCCCGCGTCGGGGTGATCGGTGCCGGCCAGATGGGCGCGGGCATCGCGGAGATCTGCGCCCGCGCGCACGCCGACGTGCTGGTCTACGAGCACACCCGTGAACTGCTCGCGGCGGGCCGCACCCGCATCCTCGCCTCGATCGACCACGCGGTCTCCTCGGGTGCGCTCACCGAGCGCGAACGCGAGCAGGTGTCCTGGCGACTGCGGTTCACCACCGACCTCGGCGATCTCGCGGACCGGGATCTGGTGTGCGAGGCCATTGTCGAGGACGAGCCGTGCAAGACCCGGATGTTTGCCGAACTCGACAAGGTGGTCACCGACCCGGCGGCGGTGCTCGCGTCCAACACGTCGTCGATCCCGATCACCCGGCTGGGCATGGCGACGCAGAACCCCGCGCGCGTGATCGGCATGCACTTCTTCCATCCCGTTGCGGTGCTGCCACTCGTCGAGGTGGTCACCACGCCCATCACCGCCGACGCCGTTCGCGAACGCGCGCACACCTTTGCCCAAGACGTGCTGGGCAAGCAGGTGATCGGCTCGGCGGACCGCTCGGGATTCATCGTCAACGCCCTGTTGGTGCCCTACCTGCTCTCGGCAATTCGTATGGTGGAGAGCGGTTTTGCGTCGGTGGAGGACATCGACAAGGGGATGGTGCTCGGCTGCGCGCACCCGATGGGGCCGCTGCGGCTGGCCGACCTCGTCGGACTGGACACCGTGAAGGCCATTGCCGACACCATGTATCAGGAGTTTCGCGAACCGCTCTACGCGCCGCCCCCGTTGCTGGTTCGCCTGGTGGAGGCGGGCCGAATCGGGAAGAAGAGCGGCAGGGGCTTCTACGGCTGGGACGACGAGCGTTCGCCGGTGCGGTGACCTGCGGCGACGCCGCCGCGGTTCCGGAGAGTGTGCTCCTGCTAACAGGATGCTTGCAATTGCTAGCAACAATGTGGATACTGGGTACTGGGACCACAACGACTGCGGCAAGCAAGGTCGCATCCCGATTCCACGACGACGTCAGAGTGAATCAATTCCGTTGTGCAGCAAATCTTCTGGCGTCCATGAACTATGAGGAGTTCAGCATGACCACAGCAGATCGCAACCTTCCCACGCCGTTCTACGCCGTCGTCGGCGCCGGTGACCTCGCCGTCAAGCAGGTCAGCGACGCGGTGGTGGGGCTGCGCGAGCGTACCGAGGCGGCCAGCGAGACCGCACAGGCTCGGTTCGAAGAGACCAAGACCCGCCTCGAGGAGACCCGGGGCAAGCTCAACGCACTTCCCGACGAACTGCCCGGCACCATCGAGTCCACCATCGACGACCTGCGCGCCAGGTTCTCGCCCGAGGAGATTCGTAAGATCGCCGACGGCTACGTCGAGCTGGCCGGTTCGATCTACACCTCGCTGGCCGAGCGTGGCGAAGAGGCCGTGGGCCGCCTGTGGCAGCAGCCGCTGGTGCAGGAGGGCCTGACCCGGGCGGAGAAGACCTACAACGAGGCCGTCGACCTCACCGAGGACACCCTGGGTGTGGTGTCGCATCAGACCCGCGCCGTGGGTGAGCAGGCCGCGAAGTTCGCCGGCATCGTGAGCACCCGGGTCGGCGAGGCGGGCGACAAGCTCGACGAGGCCGCCGACAAGTTCAACGACGCCGTCGACGATGCCGCCCTCGAAGCGGGCGAGAAGCTCGACGACGCGGCCGCCAAGGTGTCGGAGGCGGGTGCCACCGCCAAGGCCCGTAGCGCCACCGCGGCAGCCAAGATCGACGGCGCCGCAGGCACTGTCGAGGGCAAGGCACGGACCGCCAACGCTTCGCCGGCGAAGAAGATCGCCGCGAAGAAGACGACGACTCCGGCCAAGAAGACCACGACCGCCAAGAAGACGACTCCGGCGAAGAAGACCACCAGCTAGTCCCTGGTCGACCAGTCCGAGAACGGCCCCGCGTATGCGGGGCCGTTTTCGTTGTCGGCCGTGTCGCTTCAGCGCTCGGCGCGCTCGACTGATGGGCGTGGGGGCGAGTCGATGGTCAGTACCGCGAGCACGCCGTCGTCGGTGCGGTAGGTGTGTGGGGTGTCGCTGAGCCATTGCAGCGACTCGCCCGGGCCGGCGGCGCGTTCGCTGCCCTCGGGGCCCGCGTGCAGGTGACCGCGGATCACCCGCACATGTTCGACAACCCCGGGCCCATGTGGGGGAGAGCGACGCAGCCCACCGGGTAGCACGCGCAGCCAGAAGACCTCGGTGGTGGCACCGTCGTCGTGGTGTTCGACGTGGATCAGCCGCGCGGTCAGGAACGAGCCGCCGCCCTCGGTGCCCGACTCCTCACCGAGCAGCGCGGTCAACGGGACCCCGAGTGGCCCGGCCACGGCGTACAGCGTGTCGAGCGTCGGATTACGTTGTCCCGCTTCGAGTTCGGACAATGAACCCTTACCGACACCGGCCGCCCTGGCCAGCGCCGACAGGCTCATCCCGCGTGCGGAGCGAAGCGCCGCGATACGTGCGCCCACCTCGCGGCGCCGGTCGTCGCGGACATCGTGCTGCCTCACCGTACGACGTTCTCCCCTCATCCATCGTTCTGTTTACGGAACGATGTGCGTTAGGCTGTGTCGATGCCCATCACAGCACAACAGGATGTCGTCGAACCCGCCATCGCGGGTGTCGTCACCGCCCTGGTCGGCTTCACCTCGTCGTTCGTGGTGGTGGTCGCCGGTTTGCGTGCGGTGGGTGCCGACCCGCGGCAGGCCGCCTCGGGTCTGCTCGTCCTCACGGTGACCTTCGCGATCGGCATCATCGTGCTGTGTGTGCGTTTCCGGATGCCGATCACCCTGGCCTGGTCGACGCCCGGTGCGGCGCTGCTCGTGGCCGCCGGGAGTTCGTATCACGCCGGATGGCCCGCCGCGGTGGGCGCCTTCCTCGTGGTGGGAATCCTGATCCTCGCCACCGGACTGATCCCGGCTCTCGGCGATCTGATCGGACGTATCCCGACACCGATCGCGCAGGCCATGCTGGCCGGGGTGCTGCTCACACTGTGTCTCGCGCCGATGAAATCGCTGGCCGCACAACCGCTGCTGACCATCCCGATACTGCTGGTGTGGCTGATCGCGATGCGCTGGCTCACGCGGTGGGCGCTGCCGCTGGCGTTGCTCACGGCACTGGCGGTGATCGGCATCTACCTCGGCGTGCACGGTGTGGCCGGATGGGGTCACTCCACCTGGTGGCCCACGCTGTCGTGGACCACGCCCGCCGTCGACCCCGCCGCCCTGGTCGGTATCGCCCTGCCGCTGTACATCGTGACGATGGCGTCGCAGAACGTGCCCGGCGTCGCGGTTCTGAAATCCTTCGGCTACCAGACTCCGTGGCGTGCGTCGATGCTGGTGACCGGGACCGGCACCGTCATCGGTGCACCGTTCGGCGGTCACGCGATCAATCTGGCCGCGCTCTCGGCGGCGTTGGCCGCAGGCGAGGAGGCCGGACCCGATCCGAGTCGCCGATGGATCGCCGGCGTTTCTGCCGGGGTGAGTTACCTCGTGCTGGCGGCCTCGTCGGGGGCACTGGTCACGATCACCGCGGTCGCGCCCGCCGGCCTGCTCGAGGCGGTGGCCGGTCTGGCGCTGTTGTCCACATTCGCCAACGCGGTGGTGGGGGCGCTGCAGCACGACGAATACCGCATACCGTCGGCGCTCAGCTTCGTCACCGCGGCCGCCGGGGTCAGCTTCTTCGGGATCAGCGGCGCGTTCTGGGCGCTCGTCGTCGGACTCGGTGCGCACGCGGTGTTGCGTGTGGCGCGGTGAGGGCAGACGCGGATCACTCCGGCAGCAGGCGACTGAGCAATGCGCTCTGCGCACGCAGCTCAGCCGCCCTGTCCGCGGCCTGCGCGGCATCGAGAGTTGCTGCGGCGCTGTCACGTTCGCTGATCTCGGCACGCAGCACGGCCGCCACATCCGCGTCGCTGAGTTCGCGACGGGGCACCTCGGCCGCACCCGGTCCGAGGGCGGTGTTCTCGATGGCCCCGGCCGCCGGTGCCGCGATGCCCGACGATTCGGCGTTGTCGATGGCCGCGAGCGCCGAACGCAGCGCCGACACGGCGACCCGATCGCGGGATCTCATCGCCGTGCGGAGTTCGGCCCGAAGCCGGGCACGCACCGCCCCGGCGGCGCCGGATTCCCCTGCGCCGGATTCCCCTGCGCCGGATTCCCCTGCGCCGGATTCCCCTGTACCGGTTTCCTCAGTCATCGAGGCCCGCAACCCGCGACTCGGGTTCGGGCTCCGGCAGCACGGGCGGGTGGACCAGGAACTCGTCCCGCGATCCGTTGGCCGCGCCGATGCCGACGACCGCACTCCACACCAGCATTGTCAGGTAGTCGATGAGGTCGTCGACGGGCATGGCGGTGTCCGACATCCACCAGTCCACCGCCCGCTGGATTCCGCCGACCAGTGTGTGCGACCACACCTCGGCCCCCGACACGTCGCCCGAGCGCTCGGTCATGCGCACCACGATGGCGGCGGTGAGCAACTGGGCGACGAGGCGTTCGGATTCCACCGATCCCACCGACGACGTCGGTGAGGTGGCCAAGGCGAAGCGGTAGAGCTGTGGGTCGTCGGCGACGGCGCGCACATAGACGCCGATCACCGTTCTGGTGAGCGTGTACTCGTCGGTGTCGTCGGTGATGGCCTCGGTGAGCCGGGGCAGCAGCACGGACTCGAAGAACCGTGCGGTGACGGCGTTACCGAGGTCGGCCTTGTCGGAGAAGTAGCGGTAGAGCACCGTCTTCGACACCCCGATGTGGTTGGCGATCTCGTCCATCCCGGTGTCGGCGCCGAGCTCGCGGACCGCCGCAATCGTGCCGTCCGTCAGCTCGGTCCGCCGGGCCTGTTTGTGCTTCTCCCAGCGCTGCCGACGCCCGTCGGGCTTGCCTGCGCCGTTCGAGTCGCCCCCGTCGGTGACGGCTGTGAGCAGCGCCTGCTCGAGTCCGCGGGTTACGGTCGCGGCAGTCGCGAGTGCGCTGCGGGCAGCCGACGCGGGGCTGGGACGATTGGCGATCACTTCGTCAGCGTAGTGCCCGGCGAGGGGTAAAACTGATGGAGTGTCGACTGTCATTCCGGACGTATCCGGCCAGCAGGAACCGGTGGCACGATCGGTGATCGCCACCTCGCCCGGATTCGCCGGTGCGGGCGGCGGTGCCGACGAGAAGCGACGACGCGATCTGCGTCGGATGAAGGTCGTCGCCACCGGGTTTCTTGTGCTCGCCGCGATCGTCTATCTGTTCACGCGCTACCTGGAGCACCGCGACGGCACCGATGTGGCCGCCTGGGTGGGTTACGTCCGTGCCGCGTCCGAGGCCGGCATGGTGGGTGCCCTCGCCGACTGGTTCGCCGTCACCGCCCTGTTCCGCCATCCGCTCGGCCTGCCGATCCCGCACACCGCGCTGATCCGGAAGAAGAAGGACGAGATCGGCGATCAGCTCGGCGATTTCATCGAAGAGAACTTCATGACACCCGCGGTGGTGGTGCAGCGCGCCGAGCAACTCGACCTGCCGCGCCGGGTGTCGACGTGGCTGGCCGACCCGGCCAACGCGCCACGCGTCTCCGACGAGGCAGCCCGCGCGATCACGCTGACGTCGGAGATGCTGCGCGACGAGGACATCGAACAGTTCATTCAGGCGATCCTCAGATGGGCGGCCGAACCCGAATGGGCGCCCCCGATCGGTCGCATCCTGGAGCAGCTCATCGATGAGGACCGCCTCGACCCGGTGTTCCAACTGCTATGCGACCGCGCCTACGACTGGGCTCAGGGCAGTCAGGACCTGATCGAACGGGTGGTGGACCGCGACGTCGGACCGTCGTGGAAACCCAAGTTCGTGAGCAACCTGGTGGGCGACAAGATCTACCGCGAACTCGTCGACTTCACCTGGAAGGTCAAGACCGACCCCGACCACGAGATGCGCCGCTCGATGCACCAGTTCGTCGAGCAGTTCGCCCACGACCTGCAGCACGATCCGGAGATGATCGCGCGTTTCGAGGGCATCAAACACGATCTGGTGGGCAGCGACGAGGTGGCCGATGCCGCGTCGACGGCGTGGCAGACCGGCAAGGCGGTCATCGAGCAGATGCTCGAGGACCCCAACAGCACCCTGCGGAACACGCTGTCGGATGCGGTGGTGCGCCTCGCCGTGCGGATCCGCGACGACCGGCCGCTGCAGGAGAAGATGAACGGCTGGGTGGCCCGGGTGGCCCATCACGTCGCCGCGAACTACTCGCGGGAGATCATCTCGGTCATCACCGAGACGGTGCGTGGCTGGGACGCCGACGACACGAGCCGCAAGATCGAACTCCAGGTTGGTCGTGACCTGCAGTTCATCCGGATCAACGGCACCGTCGTGGGATCGCTCGCCGGCCTCGCGATCTACACGGTGTCGGTGCTGATCTTCAGCTGACCCGCTCGACCTCGAAACGCCTCGGCCTCGCCCTGCTTGCACGAGCTAGCACCCGGGGCGGATACTTGGGACCGAACCGACTTTCGGGAGTGAGATGTCTACCGACGGCAACGACGAGCAGCTGCGCGACGACGCCGGATCATCCGATGGTCCGACCAGCACGGTCGAGTCGGTGGCGAGCGCAGCACAGGATGCGGTGGCCACCGCCGCCTCCGACATCGGGTCGTTCATCCGGTCGCAGCGGGTGGCCGCCGAGGTGTCCCTGCGTCAGCTCGCCGAACGGGCCGGGGTGAGCAACCCCTATCTCAGCCAGATCGAGCGCGGCCTGCGCAAACCGTCGGCCGACGTGCTGGCCCAGATCGCCAAGGGCCTCCGCGTCTCGGCCGAGGTGCTGTACGTCCGCGCGGGCATCCTGGAAGAACGTCCGGCGAGTCCGGTGCGCGACGCGCTTCTCGTCGACACGTCGATCAGCGAGCGGCAGAAGCAGATGCTGCTCGAGATCTACGAGTCGTTCCAGCGGGAGAACACCGCACTGCAGAACGCGGAAGAACAGAACGCCGGGCACCTCGTCGAGGAGTGATCGCCGATCATCAACGGCCTCCGCCGCGTGTCTGTCGCGGTGTTGGATGTGCGTGCGGGCATTCTGGAGGTGCGTCCGGCGAACTGGTCGCCGAACACATCGGCCATCCAGTCGAGGAGTGAGCATCCATGACCGAGAATCCGCTGTCGACCGCTTTCGCGCAGGTGTCTGCGCTGCTGGCAGATGTCCGCGACAGGAGTGAGGCGGCGGGCGAGCAGGCGCAAGCCCGGCTCGCGGAGACCGCCGAGACCGCCCAGACCAAGCTCGTCGAGACGGCGTCGACCGCCCAGGCGAGGATCGGCGAAACCACCGGCACCGCGCAGGCCAAGATCGACGACGCGTTGTCGCTCGCGCTCGCCACATTCGAGGACGCGAAGGAGAAGCTGTCGTCGTTGCCGGTGGAACTGCCCGCCGAGATCGACGAGTTGAAGGCCAAGTTCTCGCCCGAGGAACTGCGCAAGGTGGCCGAGGCCTACCTGGCCGTGGCGGCCGCGCTCCTCACGTCTCTGGCCGAACGGGGCGAGGACGCGATCGAACGCATCAAGGCGCAGCCACTCATCGGCGAGAACCTGCCCAGGCTGGAGAAGGTGTACTCCGACGCCGTCAACCTGGCTCCGGCCGGGCTGCTGCCGGGGTCGAGCGGCACCGAGGTGCCGGCCGAGAAGCCCGCGCCCGCGAAGAAGACCGCACCCGCGAAGAAGACCACTGCGGCCAAGAAGTCGACACCGGCGAAGACAACCACTGCGGCGAAGACAACCACTGCAGCGAAGAAGAGCACTCCCGCGAAGAAGACCACTGCGGCGAAGAAGACCACTGCGGCGAAGAAGTCGACTCCCGCGAAAAAGTCCACCGCAGCCAAGAAGACGACTCCGGCGAAGACGACCACCGCAGCCAAGAAGACCACTCCCGCGAAGACGACCACTGCGGCGAAAAAGACCACCGCAGCCAAGAAGACCACTGCGGCGAAGAAGACCACTGCGGCGAAGAAGACCACCGCAGCCAAGAAGAGCACTCCCGCGAAGAAGGCCACCGGCTGACCACGATTACACGCGACCACGCGCCGACATCCGCCCCGCTAGAGTGGTCGCGTGAGCTTCTTCGCCATCATGGACTATTCGCGCAGCCTGATCCTCCTCGTGCTGACCGTGGTCGCCGGGCTGGCCTCTGCACTCGCGCTGGTTCACGCCGCGGTGCAGCGGTCCGACGCATTCCCGGCCGTCGATCGCCAGTCGAAGGTCATCTGGGTGTCGATTCTCGCCGCGGCAACCCTGTTCATCTGGGTCTTCGGTGCCGTCAACTTCCTCGGCCTGGCCGGAATCGTCGCGATGCTCGTCTACCTGGTGGACGTGCGACCCCGGGTGGACGCGATCCAGGGCAAGCACTGGTTCAGCAAGCGGGCGTGACGTCGCACCATCCCACCCCCGGAGCGGTGCACAGAGCACCGGGCCGGCCCGCATAGACTGACCACCGTGGCTGAGTATCGGATCAACGACCTGGCAGAGGCGTCCGGCGTCAGCGTTCGCAACATCCGGGTCTACCAGGACCGCGGGCTCCTGCCGCCGCCGGTCATCCGCGGCCGCACCGGCTGGTACTCCGCCGAACACCTCGTGCGGCTCAATCTCATCTCCCGCATGCTCGAACGTGGCTACACGTTCGCCACGATCAGCGAACTGCTGCACGCCGCCCACTACGGCATGAAGGTGGAGAGCGTGCTGCGCGCCGAACCGAAGGGCGGTCGTTTCCGCAACTTCCGCCGCGCCGCGACCATCACCATCACCGAACTGCGCAAGTCGCTCAACGCCAGCGACCGCTCGATCGCGCTCAGCCAGAAACTCGGCCTCCTCGTCAAGGACGGCGCCCACTACGCGATCAAGAATCCCGAGGTACTCGAAGGTGCCGAGGTGCTCGTGAAGAGCGGAATCGACATCGACGTCCTCCTCGACCGCTTCGTGCGCGTACAGGCTGACCTCGAAGACGCCGCGAAGAGTTTCGTCTCGATCATCACCGACAAGTACTTCGACGAGAACCTGCCCGACCTGGGCGAGGCCAACATCAGCAAGATGGCCGAACTCATCGGGACCGTCCGCCCGATGGCACACGACATCGTCGAGACCACCTTCCGCAAGGCTCTCGACGACGAGATCTCCAAGGCGATCGGCGAGGCGTCGACCTACTTCGATGCCGCCGCCGACGAGCCCCCCACCGCCGACGAGCCCGTGCCGAGCGAGCCCGTGCCGAGCGAGCCCGCGACCGGCCATGCCACGGACGGCGGCCTCGACAATAACGTGACAACGAGTAGTGTTACATCACATCGCGTGGGCGCCGACGGTTCGGCGCCCACCGCGGCCGCGGAGTCGGCGGCCGACAACTCCTGAGCACTCCGCCGTCGACGGGGTGCTCCCGTCTGCGAGGGGATGTGACAGCGCGTGAACCGGAAAGCCTGGCTGATCGGTGCCGGAGTGGCTGCGGGTGTCGCCGCGGTCGCCGTGGGCATGGGTACCAACGCCGCCGGGATGGTGCGCGACGCGTTACGCGGTGAACCCGCCGTCGACGACGGCCCGGACGCCCTGCTCGCCGACCCCGTGGCCCCATGCGCCCGGCCTGCGGTGTCGACGTCCGACGGAACCCGGCTCAACGTCGAGGTGTACGGCCCCGACCCCACCGCCGCCGACACCGGCGACGTGATCGTCGCGGTCCACGGCTGGGCCTGCAACACCCACTACTGGAATCCGCAGATCAACCATCTCGCCGACAGCCACACCTTTGTGGCCTACGACCAGCGCGGTCACGGTGCCAGTGAACTAGGCCGCCGGCGCCCCACCATCGCCATGCTCGGCCAAGACCTCGATGCCGTGCTCGCCGCCGTGGTGCCGCCCGGTCGCCGCGCCGTCCTGATCGGTCACAGCATGGGCGGGATGACGGTCATGTCCTGGGCGGCGCAGTACCCGGAGAAGGTGTCCACCATGGTCTCGCAGGTGGTGCTCGCCTCCACCGCGGCCAAGGCCGTGGTGCAGAATCACCTGCTGATCCCCGTCGACCTGCCGCGCTACAGCAGGCCGTTCGCGCCCGCGGTGAGTCGAATATTCACCTCTGCGCCGGTCCCGTTGCCGCACAACCACTACAGCCCCCTGCTGGCGCATTACATCGCGCTGGGATCGCACGCCCGCGCATCGCATGTGGCCTTTGTCGACGAGATGATCTCGGCGTGCCCCGCCCGCGCCCGCGGGCGATGGGGTGCCGCCATGGGGCATCTCGACGTGACCGCGGGGCTCGACGCGCTCACGGTGCCGGTGACCCTGGTGGTGGGCACCGAAGACCGGCTGACCCCCCGCTCCCATGCCGACCAGATGGCCGATGTGCTGGCGCGGTCCGGGCATCTGCGTGAGCTGGTGGTGCTTGACGGAGTGGGGCACATGTCGACCATCGAGGCCGACCAGAGGGTCAACGCGTTGCTCGACGACCTGCTGGCCGCCGCGCCTCAACCGGTCGGCTCGATTCCTGGCGCCGGGGGCTGAACGAGCGGCAGATCCAGCCGGAACACAGCCCCGGGCGGTGGCGTCTCGAGCCAGAACAGTCTGACGATGTATTCTCGCCGCGCTACAGCGCGCAGTTGACGAGCACCGGCTCCGGTTGCAGCGTCACACCGAAGGCCTGTGCCACTCCCGACCGCACATCGCGGGCCAGGTCGAGCAGCTCGTCGGTGGTGGCGTCACCCCGATTGGTCAGTGCCAGAGTGTGTTTGGTGGACAGCCGCACCGCCGAACCGGGTCCGGGGTATCCCTTGGCATAGCCGGCACGCTCGATCAGCCACGCGGCCGAGAGCTTCAGCCCGTCGATCATCGGATAGGCGGGTACCGAGATGTCGGCGCCGACACACTCGTGGATTCGGCGCATGATTTCCGGCACCGACTCGGAGTCGATGATCGGATTGGTGAAAAACGAACCCGCACTCCATGTGTCGTGGTCGTCGGCGTCGAGCACCATGCCCTTGCCGCGACGCAACTCCAGCACCAGATCCCGCAGTGTCGCGGCGTCAACCCGGGAACCCTCGGCGACGTCGAGGCGTGCGGCGAGGTCCCGGTAGCGCAGGGGCTGACCGAGGCGATCGTCGTTGAGCCAGAACGAGACCGCCACCACGACGAAGTCGTTGCGGTGCTTCAGGTTACTGGTGCGATACCCCAGACCCAGTTCACCCGGCGACACCCACCGCAGCGTGCCCGCGCGGCGGTCGAGTACCTGAACGCTGCGCAGCACATCGGCCACCTCCACACCGTAGGCGCCGACATTCTGTACCGGCGTCGCACCGGCCGCCCCGGGAATACCCGACAGGCATTCGAGGCCACCGAATCCGGCGTCCACGACGGCCGCGACGAGGTCATCCCATACGACACCGGCGTCGGCGGTGACGTGGGAGCGCCCTGATTCGCGTCCCGTCCCGAAATCCACTCGGTCGCTCTCGATCACGACAGCCGTACCGTCGAAGCCCTCGTCGGCAACCACCAGATTGGAGCCACCGCCCACGATCAGCACCGGCTCGGACTCCCGGTCGAGTGCGGTGACCTCCTCGACCACGCTCCGCGTATCCGGGCAGCGGACCAACCTGCGCGGAGGTCCGCCCAGACGCAGCGTCGTCAACTCGGCCAGCGGCGTCGCGGTGCTCGCGGGAATGTCCGTCACGGACCAACCGTAACCGAGCGCCCGACGTTGCCTCGGGAGTCTGTGCCGCCCGGGTATTCTGCGCCGCCTCGGGTAGTCTGCTCAGTCATGGCGAGCAAGCTGGAACACACGGTCACCTACCCGTTCACGGTGGCGCGGTACTGGGAGATCGTGTCCACCGAGCAGTACTGGCACGACCTGCTCGAGGCCATCAACTCCAGCCACGGCAAACTCGACTCGCTCACCATCGACGGCGACACCGTCACCGTCCAGATGCAGCAGGGGATACCGGAGAGTCATCTGCCGCCGATGGTCACCAAGGTGCGGCCCGGAGATCTCGACATCCCACGCGCCGTCGTGTTCACCCGTACCGGCGACACGATCACCGGAACGATCACGGCCTCGATCAGCGGTGTCTCGGCCAAGGTCGACGGCACGTTCACGGTGTCGGGGAACCCGGCGCACGCCGACTACACCGCGGAGGTGACGGTCGCCATACCGTTTGTCGGCGGCAAGATCGAGAAGGTGGTCATCAACGAGATCGGGGCACTCCTCGACGCCGAACGTGAGCAAACCGTCACCTGGGCTGCGGACCATCCCTGATCCGGACCATCCCTGATCCGGACCATCCCTGACTTGCGGGCGCTGACCTCGACTTTGGTCGCCCACTGAACCTGACGTAGCCTCTTCTACCATGGCACGACGGCTCAGCTATTCAGCGCGCTACAAGCATCCCGTGGAGAAGCTCTACCAGGCGCAGAGCACCCGCCAGTACTGGGACGACATGATGGCCGGATTCCAGATGATTTCCCCGCACTGTTCGGTGGAGGACTTCCGTTCCGACGAGACCGGCATGCGGGTGGTGCTCAAACAGACCATCGGACGCGACCAGCTCCCGGCCATCGCGCACACCGTGTTGATGAAGGACATGGTGATCACGCGCGAGGAGAGCTTCGGTCCGTTCGACGTCGACAACACCAAGGGCGATTACACCGCGTCGATCCCCGCCGGTCCCGGCAGCCTCAACGGCTGGCAAGAACTGTTTCCCACCGAAACCGGCTGCACCATCCGTAAGACCACCGAGGTCAAGGTGTTCATCCCGTTCATCAACGGCAAGCTCGAACAGCTCATGCTGGTGAACCTGGTGGACCTGTTCCGCGCCGAGGCCGAATACGCGGCCGACTGGATCACCAAGAACCTCTGACCCATTCCGGCCTGAATCCGTCCGGCCGCATCACCCGCGGCACCACCAACATCAACCGGCTGCGCCGGGTGGATCGCTGGATGGCCCACCACCCGGCGATCCGCTCGGCACTGCATCAGGTGTCGCGGCCGCTGATCGTCGACCTGGGCTACGGAGCCCGACCCGACACCACCGTGGAGATGGCGCACCGGCTGCGGGCGGTGGCACCCGGCCTGGAGATGGTGGGACTCGAGATCGATCCCGACCGGGTGGTCGAGGCGCGTGACGGGGTGCGGTTCGCGGTGGGCGGGTTCGAACTCGCCGGTCTGCGACCCCAACTGGTCCGCGCCTTCAACGTGCTGCGCCAGTACGACGAGTCCGAGGTGTGGCCCGCCTGGCGGCAGATGACAGACCGACTAGGCCCCGGCGGACTGATCGTCGAAGGCACCTGCGACGAGATCGGCCGGCGCTGCGCGTGGGTCCTCCTCGACGCCGACGGTCCGCTCAGCCTGACCCTGTGCTGGGCCCCGGCGCACACCGAACGCCCCTCGCAACTGGCACCGCGACTGCCCAAGGCACTCATCCACCACAACGTGCCCGGCGAACCCGTCCACGATCTTCTCGCCGCCGCCGACGACTGCTGGGACCGCGCCGCCGGGCACGCCCCCTTCGGTCCGCGGGCCCGCTGGCGCGCGGCGCTGCGGCTGCTCGCCGAGTCCGGTGTGCCGGTGCAGGTGTCCCGCAATCGAATGACAGACAGTGTGTTGACCGTTCCCTGGGCCGTGGTGGCCCCTCGCGAATAGCAACTAGGGTGTGGCCATGCGCATCGCCATGGCCCAGATCAGTTCGAGCGATGATCCCTCCGCCAACCTGAGGCTCGTCGCCGACGCGACCGCCGACGCCGCGGCGGCCGGCGCCTCACTCGTGGTGTTCCCGGAGGCCACCATGTGTCGTTTCGGGGTGCCGCTCGGACCGGTCGCCGAGTCGGTCGACGGCCCGTGGGCCGGTGAGGTGTCGGCGATCGCCGCCGCCTACGGGGTCACCGTCGTCGCGGGCATGTTCACCCCGGCCGGCGACACCGCCGACGATCGCGGACGAGTGCGTAACACGCTGGTCATCGCGTTGTCGGACGGTCGGGTGGAGTCCTACGACAAGATCCATCTCTACGACGCCTTCGGCTTCCAGGAGTCCCGCACGGTGGCGGCCGGGACGAGCCCGGTGGTGGTCGACGTCGACGGTGTCGCGGTCGGGGTCGCCACCTGTTACGACATCCGGTTCCCCTCGCTGTTCACCACGCTCGCCGACCGTGGCGCCGAGTTGATCGTGGTGCCTGCATCGTGGGGATCGGGTCCGGGAAAGGTGCATCAGTGGCAGATCCTGGCCACCGCGCGCGCCCTGGATTCCACGACGTTCGTCGCGGCGGTCGGGCAAGCCGAGCCGTCGGATCCCGCCGTGCGCGACGGCAGTGCGCCCACCGGGGTCGGCCACAGCCAAATCACAGATCCCTTCGGTACCGTGGTCGCCGCATATGGTCCAGGTCACACGGTCGGTGTGCACGACATCGATCTGTCGCTCGTCACCACCGCGCGTGAGCAGCTCGCCGTCCTGGCCAACCGGAAGACCTTCTGACTCGATCCGGGCCCATCCCCGGAGACCGCCGACACGGAGCGAGGCGACATCATGACCGACAACGAAAAGCCGGCGCCGGCATCCGGCGACGACGAGTGGACGCCGGTACCCGAAGACGGAACACAGGCCGTGCCGAGCCCCGGGGCCGACACGGGCTCCGGAACTGCGCCCGGCACCGAGCGGTTCGAGCCGTCGCCCACCGAGCCGGAACCTCGCGCCTACTCGCAGGTGCGGCGTGCCGAGACGGCGCGGTTCTCCACCGGGTCGCAGACCGCGGTGGTCGACGAGGCGCCGGCACCGCAACCCGATCCATCCGGGGAACCGGTCAAGACCGCCCCTGCGGGCGGACGACGAACCGCGAAGATCGTCGGGCTGACCGCGCTGGGGCTGGTGCTGATCCTGGTGATCGGCGCGGTGGCCTCCGAACTGATCCTGCGCAAACGCGTCACCGACTGCCTCGACCAGCAATTCAGCGCCCTCACCGGGGTCCCCACCAGCGTCTCGCTGAGCCGTACCCCGATCCTGATGCAGGGCTTCGGCGGCGGATCGATCCCGTACGTCCAGGTGGACACCGACGACGGTGCCGGCGGTACCCGCATGCACGTGCGCGCCGAGGACATCACCGCCAGCGGTGACACCACCACCGTCGGCTCACTCAACGGTGCGGGCTACATCCCGTTCTCCCGTGTGGTGGATCTGGGCGAGCAGGGGATGAGCCAGAACGGCACGGGCGGCACGGGCGGCACCAACGGAACGGGTGGCACCAACGGCACGGGCGGCACCAACGGCACGGGCGGTAACACCGACATCGTGCAGGGCGCCACCATCGAGTCGATGACCGGCAATCCCGCCGACGGCACGGTCGATGTGCAGTCGTCGTTCCAGATGGCCTTCCTGCCGATTCCCGTTTCCACCACGATCAAACCCGTCGTCACCGACGGTCACATCCACTTCGAAGTGGTCAAGGCCAGTGCCTTCATCTTCGGGATTCCGGCGAACTTCGCCCAGGAGATCGTCGACGGGGTGTCCACGTCGTTGTTCGGGCCGTTCTTCGACGAGATCGACGTCCGCAACCTCAAGGTGACCGAACAGGGCGTCGACTTCTCGATCGCGGGCAAGGACGTGAAGCTCACCTCGTCGGAAACCGGTGGCAACGCGGGCGGCTGCAAGGTTCTCTGACCGCTGCCACTGCCGCGACGCCGGTACGCTCGTTGGTGAATGTCCGATTTCGTCAGGCGGGCCCGCCGATCCGAGCGACCCGCCGCTGGAGGAGAAGATGAGCACCCTGCTCTTGATCGTGATCGTCGTTGCCCTGGTCGTCGGGGTGGTGGTGGTCAGCCAGCGACGGTCCGGCGCCTCCAACGCCCGCACCCTCGACGACGCCAAGGCCGACGCCCGTCAGGCCATCGAGCGTCTCGGTGGGCAGGTCTACATGCTGGTCGGCGACTCGCCGGCCTCCAAGCAGGCACTTGCCGACGCCGGTGAACGACTCAATGCCGCCGGGTCGCAGATCGACCAGGCCTCCACGCCCGCGCAGGCGCGGCTGGCCAAGCAGACCGCACTCGAGGGGCTGTACTACATCCGTGCGGCGCGCACCGCGATGAATCTCGATCCCGGTCCTGCGATCCCCGAACTGGACGGGCAGCGCAGCGCGGGTCAGGTCACCGAGGACCGTGTCGTCGATTTCGAGGGCCGCAAGGTGGAGGCGTCGCCGTCGCCGTCGCCGAACACCCCGAACTACTACCCGGGAGGGCGCGTGGCCGGCCGTCCGGTGCCGGCCGGCTGGTACTCCGAACCGTGGTGGAAGCCCGCGTTGATCGGCGGTGCCTGGGGTGTGGGCTCGATGCTGTTGTTCTCCACGATGTTCTCCGGCATGCACGGTGTGCCCTACGACGCGAGCTCGTTCGAAAGCGGGGCCGGTGACGGCTCCGACGGCGGCGCCCTCGACTCGGGCGATTACGGCGACCAGGGCGGCGACTACGGCGACCAGGGTGGCGGCGACTGGGGCGGCGGTGATTCCGGCGGCGACTGGGGCGGCGGCGACTTCGGTGGGGGAGACTTCGGCGGCTTCGACTTCTGACCCACCCGTCGAGCGTGCCCAGATCCCGGTCGAGCGTGCCCAGATCCCCGTTGAGCGTGCCCAGATCCCCGTTGAGCGTGCCCGGAACCCGGTCGAGCGTGCCCGGATCTCGGTTGAGCGTGCCCAGATCCCCGTTGAGCGTGCCCGGAACCCGGTCGAGCGTGCCCGGAACCCGGTTGAGCGTGCCCGGATCGGCGTTGAGCGTGTCCGGATCTCGGTTGAGCGTGCCCGGATCTCGGTTGAGCGTGCCCGGAACCCGGTTGAGCGTGCCCGGATCGGCGTTGAGCGTGCCCACGGTCGGTGGTTTCGACAAGCTCAACCAGCGGGCGACGGCTCAACTTGCGGGTGTGGGTGGTTTCGACAAGCTCAACCAGCGGGATGAGCTCATGAACCGTCCTGGATCGGATGGAGACCTGGTTTAGGCCACCTCCGCTTTGGAGGCGACGGTGTCACGGTAGCGCGTCTCGTATTCGATGGGTGG
>NZ_JBSFQF010000022.1:0-46561 GCF_053588575.1 Gordonia sp. NPDC003429 | reverse complement strand
CATCACGCAGGCCAAGAGCCGGGGCCGCAGAATTCGCCATAGCCAATTCTCTCAAACCACGAACCATAAACTAATTAACGACACGCGACACTAGGTGTGCACTCCTCGCCCAGAAACAACAAGGGGAAAGGTCGAAAAGTGGGGGAAGGACATCGTTCCCCTACTTTCGTGCCAGTGCCGGTGCCGGTGCCCGCCGCCCCCGCCGGACCCGGCGCTGAGCGACGAACGAACGTCACACGGGCTCGACGAGCCTGCCGAATGTGCTGCGGTGGAAGATGAGTGGATCGCCGGTCTCGGGATGGTCGACGCCATGGAGTTCGAGTAGGACGATGATGTGGTCGCCGGCCTCCACCTCCCGGTAGATCGTGCAGTCGAAGTGCGCCAGGCCCTCGTCGAGCGTCACCGCGCCGTCGTCGGACGCCTTCACGCCGATCCCGTCGAAGCGACGGGCCACCGGCCCGGCGAGCTGCCGGCACGCGGCGCCCTGGTGGTCGGCGAGGATGGTGACCCCCAAATGCGCGGCGCGGCGCAGGTCGGGCCATGTCTTGGAGGCCGCGGCCACCGACACGGACACCAGCGGCGGGTCGAGGCTCACGCTGGTGAATGAGCTCGCGGCGAGCCCGGTGAGAGTGCCGTCGACCTCGGCGGCAACGGCCACGACGCCGGTCGGGAAGATGCCGAATGCCTTGCGCAGTCGTGTGGGGTCGAGATCCTGATTGGTACGCAGTGCGCTCATGAGCCCGCTTTCAGCAGTGTGGCGACGATCGGCCTGGTGGTCGCAAGAAACTCGGCGTAGGCCTGCGGATCGTCGTGCTGCGCGTCCACCACGAACAGCCCCCGGCTCGGCACGGTTCCGCCGATCTCGGTGAGCACCGGACGCAGGATGAGTTCCGGTGCCAGGGAATGCGCCGGACTGCCGCCCAGCATCAGTGGCACTGCGATACCGGAAAGCCCTGTACCACCGGCGAATCGGTCGAGGAACAGTTTCAGCAGCCCGGTATAGGCGCCCTTGTAGGTGGGGCTGGCGAACACCACCAGATCGGACTTGCCCACCTGGGCCACCAGGTCGGCGACGGTCTGATCGGACCAATCGAGCAGTGCGGCACCCAAGGTCGCCAGATCAACGGTGAGATCCGGTGCCGCACCGGTCAATTCGGTCGAAAGGTAGGTTGCCGCAGCCAACGTGCGGCTGGCGGGTTTGGGATTGCCGACGACGACGGCGGTGGTCACGACGCCGACACCCGCTTGAGTGGCGTCGAACCCTGCGCACCGAAGGGCACCGACGCCGTTGCCGTGACCGGTGCCGGGTGCGCCCAGAGCCCGCGGCGGGTCAATTCGGGGAGGACACCTTCACCGAACCAGTACGACTCCTCGAGGTGCGGGTAGCCCGACAGCACGAACTCCTCGATGCCCACCGCGTGGTACGCCTCGATGAGGTCGGCGATCTCGCTGTAGGACCCCACCATGGCCGTGCCTGCCCCGCCGCGCACCAATCCGACACCTGCCCACAGATTGGGATAGATCTCCAACTTGTCCTTGGTGCCCTTGTTGAGGGCGAGCATCCGTTGCTGCCCTTCGGATGCCGATCGCTTCAGACCGGACTGGATGCGTGCGATGTCGTCGTCGGAGATGTGGGCGAGCAGTCTGTCGGCCTCGGCCCACGCCGCCGCGGACGTGTCGCGTGCGATGGTGTGCAGGCGGATTCCGTATGTCAGTTCGCGGCCCGCCTCGGCGGCGGCGCGGCGCACCCGGGCGATCTTCTCGGCGACGGCCTCGGGCGGCTCGCCCCAGGTGAGGTACACGTCGGCATGCCGGGCCGCCACGGCGATCCCCTCGGGCGACGAACCGCCGAAATAGATCTTGGGCAGCGGATCGGGTATCTGATGCAGCACCGCGTCCTCGACGGCGAGGTAGTGCCCGTCGAAGGTCACGGGTTGACCGGTCCACAGCCGTCGCACGATTTCCAGGAACTCGTCGGCACGGGCGTAGCGCTCGGCCTTGTCGAGGAAGTCGCCGAACATGCGCTGTTCGGCGTCCTCACCGCCGGTGACGACGTTGAGCAGCAACCGCCCGCCGGACAGGTTCTGGAAGCTGCCCGCCATCTGCGCCGCGAGAAAGGGTGCGGTGACGCCGGGCCGAAAGGCCACCAGGAACTTCAGTCGCTCGGAGACGCTGCTGATCATCGACGTGGTGATCCACGCGTCCTCACACCACGCTCCGGTCGGGGTGAGCGCGGCCTCGAAACCGAGTTGTTCGGCGCTGCGCGCTATCTGTCCGAGGTACTGGACCGACGCCGGACGGCCGGCCGCTTCGGCGGCCACCCCGTGACCCCCGCCGACGACGTTGCGGCTGTCACCGCCGTTGGTGGGCAGGAACCAGTGGAACTTCAGAGAGCTCACGTTCACTTTCTCCTCAATCGACAACCTCGCCGTCGGCAACACAGGTGTGCGCGCGTGGCGCGTAACCATTCGATTGCAGTCGAGCCGTTCGGGGTTTCCAAGGGTTTCGGTCGCAGTGATCTGATGCAACGGTCGTTCGTCATCCCGCGGTCGGTTCCGCGGTGTATGTTCTCCGTGCCTTGGCTGCAGAAGGGACCCCCATGTTCGAGAACAAACCCTGGATTTCGCACTATGCACCCGGGGTCCCCGCCGACGTCGACATCCCCGATCGGACCGTGTCAGACCTTCTTGTCGACGCCGCCGTCCGGTGGCCGTCGCGCGACGCGGTCGACTTCTTCGGCGCGACCCTGACCTACGCCGACCTGGCCGACGAGGTGGCCCGCGGCGCAGCGGTTCTGCGCAGTCTCGGGGTGCAACCCGGTGATCGCGTCTCACTGGTCCTGCCCAACTGCACCACCCACGTGGTGGCGTTTCACGCCGTACTCCGCCTCGGCGCCATCGCCGTGGAACACAATCCCACCTACACCGTCGCCGAGCTACGCGAACAGTTTGCCCTCACCGGTTCGACCCATGCCATCGTGTGGCGCAATCGGGTGTCGGACGTGCGCGATGCCGCGGGCAGTGACCTGCGCACGGTGATCCGCGTGGACGTCGACCACGACCTGCCGAGGCTGGCGCGGCTGGCGCTGCGCCTGCCGGTGTCCTCGGCCCGCCGAACCCGCACCGCCCTCGCATCGGGTGACCCGGGTGACGCCCCGGTCTGGCACGAGTTGCTCGCCGATGCGGTGCCCGAAACCGCCCGGCCGGTTGCCCGCCCGGACGATACCGCCCTCCTACTGTTCACCGGCGGCACCACGGGCGTTCCCAAATGCGCCGAGATCACCCACCGCAACCTGGTCACCAACGCGACTCAAGGTGCGGCCTGGGCACAGTTCACACCCGGCGCCGAAACGGTGTTCGGCATGCTGCCGTTCTTCCACGCGTTCGGCATGATCTTCTGCCTGGTGCTGCCGCCGCTGATCGGGGCAACCACCGTGGCCTTCCCGAACTTCGACCCTGCCGCGGTGATGAAGGCGCAACGGCGGCGCCCGGCGACCTTCGTGCCCGGGGTGGCGCCAATGTTCCCGCGTCTCCTCGACGCCGCCGGGACGTCGACGTCGTTGACGACCATCCGGGTCGCATTCTCCGGGGCGATGCCGCTGGATCCGGAGGTCTCCCGCCGCTGGGAAACGGCCACCGGGGGCTTGCTCATCGAAGGTTATGGCATGAGCGAGTGCTCGCCCATCGCGCTGGGGAATCCGTGCACCGCCGACCGGCGGCCCGGCACCCTCGGCCTGCCGTTCCCCAACACCGACATCCGGCTCATCAACCCGGGGGACCCCACCGGACCCGGGCCGCTGCCGGACGAAAGTGGCACGGTGGAAGGCGAATTGCTGGTTCGGGGTCCGCAGGTGTTTCGCGGGTACTGGAACGATCCCACCGAGACCGCGCACGTGTTGCGTGACGGATGGCTGCGAACCGGCGACATCGTCCGGGTGGACGCCGTCGGCCACGCCACCATGGAGGACCGCGTCAAGGAGATGATCAACGTCGGCGGGTTCAAGGTGTTCCCCAGCCAGGTGGAGGCCCATCTCCGCGAGATGCCGGGGGTGGCCGACGTCGCGGTGGTCGGCATCCCGCGCGACTCGAACGCCGGCGGCGAATCGGTCGTTGCGGTGATTGTGCCCGACGGGTCGGACCCACCCGAACTCGAGCACGTGCGGGAGTTCGCAAGCCGCAAACTCCCGCCATATGCGATCCCCCGTCGCATCTTTGTGGTCGAAGCGCTGCCGGTGTCGATGATCGGAAAGATTCAGCGCCGAGTGGTGCGCGAGAACATCGTCGCAACCGACTCGTCTCATAGTGCTTGAGAGACAATCCAACTGATCGACGTGGAGCCGAGCCCGGCAGTGACCGGCGGCTATGGTCGCGGCACCCACCCCAGCGCCGGCGCGATCTCACGGGCGAAGAGTTCGAGCCGCCGGATGTCGAGGTCGGCGCCCGGTGTGCCGTCGCCGGCGGCGGGGTAGAGCCCGACGGTGGGTAGGAAGTGCGTCACTTGGCCGAGCAGCGCCGGATCCGCGCGCAGGTCCCCGATCACGTCGGTCACTGTTCCGTAGCGCGTCACCCGCCGCAGGTACTGCGGGGTGTCCAGCGGTGCGAGGTCGGGCTTGTAGGTGTCGGCAAACTCTCGGAACGTGGCCAGTTCGTCCTCGACCTGGCGTTCGATTCTCTCGCGACTGTCCCCGACGTAGGTGAAACGCATGGCGGCGATGCGGGGGCTGCGCGCCGAACCTGCTTGCGCGCGTGCCCATTCCGCGCGGTAGGCGTCGATCTTGGGACGTTGGTCGAACAGCGCGTGGTCCGAAAACGTCCCGAGCAGCAGTCCGTCGCCCGACGCCGCCGCGGCTGCGGCACGCTCGGGTGAACCGACCGACTGCCAGAGCCGCTCGCGCAGCCCCACCGCCGGTGGATACAGCCGGCGGGCGGCCTCGCCATCGCCGACCGATCCTCCGTCGAGGAGGGTGTGCAGAATCTCGACATGGGAGTCGAACAATGCTCGCCGGTCTTCGATGTCGTGGCCGAACGCCGCAAACGACTCGGCGTCCCCGCCACCGCTGCCGATGCCGAGATTGATTCGCCCACCAGAAATCTCGTAGAGCGTGGCGGCGTCTTCGGCGAGCCTCACCGGATCTTCGAGCGGCAGCACCACCACCGCGGTACCCAGTTCGATCCGCGAGGTCCGCTCGGCGAGCGCGGCCAACAGCACGAGGGGGGAGGCCAGCCGGTCCTTCCCGAAATGATGCTGGCCCACCCAGACGCTCTCGTAGCCGAGTTCCTCGGCCGCAACCACCGTGTCGATCAGTTCGGCGTACGTATCCCGCGCACTCTGCCCCGCTCGCCCGTGGACCTGGGTGAAGAATCCGAGCCGGAACGCCGACTCGGGCAGTGTCGCGGTGTCCTCATCCTGGGTGATGGTCTGGGTCATCGCATTTCACTCCACACTGTGCCGGCCGGTCGATTCCAGAGCACCGTATGTCCGCTAGTGCGATTGTCACAGACTTCGATTCATGCCGATCCTGAGGCGGTTCAGGCCGCGGCTCCCGCTTCCCGCTCCGCGGTGATCAGTTCGTGGATGAACTCCATCTTCTCGAGCACCTTGGGCGGTAGCACGAACGGGTAGAGGTCCTGGTGCCCCATCGACCGGTTGATCTGGTTCAACGCCCACGTGAGCGGCAGCCACCAGTCGATGATGCGATCGAACCCGACCTGGCCGGGCAGGTCCGCATCGAGGATGGCGCCGGCCGGTGCAACAGCGAATGCCGCTGCGGTGTCGAGGGTGTCGCGGATGTGGAGATAGTGCGCGAACGTCTCGGCCCAATCCTCCATCGGGTGCATCGTCGCGTACGAGGACACGTAGTCCTGTTCCCATCCTTCCGGCGGGCCCTGGTTGTAGTGGCGGTCGAGCGCGTCCTGGTAGCTCGTGTTGGGATCGCCGAAGAGTTCCTCGTAACGCGCGAGGCGGGGACCGTCGCCCACCAGCACCATCTGGTAGAAGTGTCCGATCTCGTGCCGGAAGTGACCGATCAGGGTGCGGTACGGCTCGTCCATCGACACCCGCAGTTCCTCGCGGTGCACGTCGTTGCCCTCGGCGAGGTCGAGGGTGATCACACCGTCCGCGTGCCCGGTGGTGACCGGCTCGTGCGCGCTGGAGAGCAAATCGAACGCAAGTCCGTTCTGCGGGTCAACATCCTTGCCGAAGATCGGCAGATTCAGATTGTCGAGTTCGAAAATCACTCTGCGCTTGGCCATTTCGGCCTCGGCGAAGTCCTGCATGGCTTGCGTCTCGGATTCGGGTGGCCGCGTACGGGTCAGCCGGCACGATTCACACAACGTGGGCAGTCCGCCACCCTGCTCCACCAGCCAGTTGCACGCGGCCGGAAGGTTGTTGGCGCAACGGATCACGGCGGTGCCGTCGACAGCCCCCACCTCGTTCTCGTCGAGGACCTGCATGGTGCGGCTGGGCAGGTGGAAGCCCAGCGATTTGCCGCAGTTGAGGCAGACGGTGTTCTCGAACGACAGTTGCTGACCGCAGTTGCGGCAATGAAAGTCACGCATGTTTTCACTCTTCTCTCTTCGGGTTGTGGACGGGTCGGAATGGAAGTCTTCGCGAAGTACTAGTCGGACCACGACGCTCAACGGCGCGCGACTGTGCGGCTTGTCACACCTCGCCGGTGTCGATGGGCCGTTGCGGGTCGGCGGACCACTGCGACCACGATCCCGGAAAGAGTGTGCCGCTGCGTCCGGCGATCTCGAGCGCCGCGATCTCGTGGGTCGCATTGACCCCGGACCCGCAGTAGGCGATCACCTCGGCCGCGTCATCGATGCCCGCGCGCGCGAAACGCTCGCGGAGTGCGGCAGCGGGAAGGAAATGGCCGTCGGCGTCGACGTTGGCCGCGGTGGGCACACTCACCGCCCCGGGTATGTGGCCGGCGCGCGGGTCCACCGGTTCCACTTCACCCCGGTAGCGTTCGACGGCCCGGGCGTCCACGAGCACTGTGGCCGGCGCGGGCACGGCCACTTCTTCGATGGTGGCGACCGGCAGGTGCCCGGGGCTCAGGGTGACGGTGCCCGCACGTGGCGTCACGTCTCCGGCGGATATTCGCAATCCGGCGGTACGCCACGCACCGAGTCCGCCGTCGAGCAGCCGAACGTCGCGGTGACCACCCCACCGCAGCAACCACCACGCGCGGGCGGCGGCGAGATTGCCGATGTCGTCGTAGACCACCACGGGCGAACGATCGTCGACGCCCCAGCGCCGTGCCGCCGTTTGGAGGTCGGCGAGGTCGGGAAGCGGATGGCGACCCCGCTCGGGTGACGCCGGTGCGGCCAGTTCGGCGTCGAGGTCGACGTAGATCGCGCCCAGAATGTGTCCGGCACGGTAGTGGTCGCGCCCGTGCGGGTCGCCGAGTTGCCAGCGCACGTCCAGGATCACCGGCGGATTGTCCGACACCATCGCCTCGGTGAGTTCGTCGACAGTGATCAGCACCTGCGACACGACACCTCCTCGGATCGCGCGACAGGGTCAGATGGGTGACTCCCGTCGCAGCCGCGCTGACACCATCGTGCCCTGTTTGCATCGGGCATGAAAATCACCACCACACACCGGGCATGTTCGCGGCTCCGTAGGATCGAACACATGAAGCAGGCAGACGGCGAGTACTACGTCACCGCGGACGAGCTCAAGGCGTTCTGGGATTCGGGCAAGAAGTACTGGTACATGCGTGAGGACGGGTCGACTGATCTGTACTCCGATGAGCTCGACATCACGCACGGCTGGCCGATCCACCTGATGAATCGCGATGAGCAGTGGTACGCGAAGTGGAACGGCGATCTCGAGAAGGCTGTCGAGACCGACCTCAACCCGCATCTGATCAAGAACTTCGAGGAGCTACTCCTGCAGGGCAACTGGCCGCACGATCAGGACTGACGCTTCCTACGCACGCCCCGAACGAGCCGCGCGGGCGTCGCGGAGGTCCCCCTCGCGGAAGGCCCTGTCGCGGAGGTTCCTGTCGCGGAGGTTCCTGCCGGCTCGTCGAGGCGGTCGTAGGCCTCGTTGAACGCATGCAGTTCCCGCAAGAGTGCCTCCGGCGTGCCCGGCGCCATGTCGGAGAGCACCCGCTCCAGCCGCCGCGCCCGCAGCAGACCATCGTGTTCGAATGCCTCGACCCCCCTCTGCGTGGGCCGGATACGTCTGCTCGTCGATCCGGCCACGTCGAAGCGTTCGAGGTAGCCGTGGGTGATGGCGGCATTGACCTGCCGGTTGATGGTTGATTGTTCGAGGTGGGTCAGCTCGCTGAGCTCACGAAGAGTGCGCGGTCGACCGTCCGTGAACCCGCCGACTTCTACACACGCGTCGAAGGCCCCGGTGAGGAGAATCGCAAGAAGTTCCTCCGTGACAACGGTCTTGATTTGATCAACGGGACGTAGATGGTCCCCGAGTGGAAGCGGGTCGCGTGGCGAAACAGACGGCGCGTAGCGGTCGCGTTGGTCGCCCGCCATCCAACTCCACTCGTGGCTCCACCAACCTCACACAAGATGAGATCGTCGATGCCGCGCTGAAGATCATTGCAGACGTCGGTGTCGACAAGCTGTCGATGCGGCGCCTATCGGAGGAACTGGGAGTTTCTCCGATGGCGTCGTATCACTATGTCTCGGGCAAAGATGCACTGCTCGACGTCGTCGCCCGCACAGCTCTCGCCGATGTCCGTATCCCGGACCGGTTCGAGGGGCGATGGTATGAGCGGTTGCGGATGATCGTCGATCAAGTCGAGACTCGACTTCATTCCTATCCGGGGATCGGCGAAGTCATCCTCGACCAGGTTCTTCGCGGTCAAACACGCATCGTTGACGGCGTCATGGCCACGCTCTATGAGGCCGGATTCGGTGACGCGGATGTGCTGGCCGGTTACTCGATGATCCACAGCTATCTGTTCGGACGTAACCGCGCCTCCCGGCAGGATCTGGAGGTCCCCCGCGAACGCGAGTTGCCTCCACGGATCTCCCGGGCGATCGAGGCTCTCGACAGCATGCGCGGGCACGACTTCTATGAGTTCGGAATCGACACGCTGATACTCGGCCTGCGCGCGCGGGCCGACGCCCTCGACCATCGGCCCGCCGACTGAACGGCGACCGTCATCGCGCCCGGATCGGACGAACGCACCGCGGAAAGGTGGCCAGGTCCGCGGAGCGTTCGCCGGGGTGATGCGGTCAGAGGATTTCGTAGATCGTTGCGTTCGCGGTACCGCCGCCTTCACACATCGTCTGCAGACCGTACCGTCCCCCGTTTCGACGGAGATGGTGAATCAACGTCACCGCAAGGCGTGCGCCGGAAGCTCCGAGCGGATGCCCCAGTGCGATCGCTCCGCCGACAGGATTGAGCTTCTCGTCGGACGCTCCGGTCTCGGCCTGCCAGGCAAGTGGAACGGGTGCGAATGCCTCGTTCACCTCGAAGGCGTCGATGTCGTCGATCGACAGGTTGGAGCGCTTGAGTGCCAGTTGTGTCGCCGGGATCGGACCGGTCAACATCTTCACCGGATCGTCGCCGGTCACCACTGCGGTGTGGACCCGTGCGAGCGGGGTCAGGCCGAGCCGTTCGGCCACCTCCGACGTGGTGATCAACACGCCGGCGGCGCCGTCGGAAATCTGCGAGGCGTTGCCCGCGGTGATGACCCCGTCCTCGAGAAACGGTGTCTTCAGCCCGGCGAGTTTTTCGACCGTGGACCCTCGCCGGATCCCCTCGTCGCTGGTGACGCTGCCATCGGCTGTGCTCACCGGCACGATCTCGTCAGCGAATGCACCGTCGTCCTGCGCCTTCGCGGCGCGTTCGTGTGAACGCACCGAGTACTCGTCCACCTGCGAACGGGAGAGTCCCCACTGACGTGCGATCAGCTCGGCGCCGGCACCCTGGTTGAAGCGTCCGTTGAAGCCAGGCGCAGTCAACTCCCGGTCGTAACGGCTCACCGCGGGTCCTCCCATCTCGCCCGCGCCTTCCACAGTCGCCGCCCCCATGGACACCGACGACATCATCTCGACCCCGCCGGCGACCACCGCATCGGCATAGCCCGCGATCACGGTGGCCGCAGCGGTGGAGATCGCCTGCTGCGACGAACCGCACTGCCGGTCGACGGTGAAGCCCGGAATCGTCTCGGGCCACCCCGCCCCGAGCACGGCCATGCGTCCGACGTTCCCCGACTGCATCCCGACACTGATGACGTTGCCCCAGTGGACGTCGTCGATCAATCCCGGGTCGATGCCGGACCGGTCTGCGAGCGCCCGAAGCACTTGCGCCGAGGCGTCGACCGCGTGCACGTGAGACAGACCGCCTCCGCGTTTGCCGATCGGTGTACGCGCTGTTGCAACTATTACTGCGTCTATTACTGCGTCCCTCGTCATGTGAGCTCCATTCGCCTGCCATATAGATAAATCAGTTAACTATAAACGCAGGGATCAACCCTCAGTCAACGCGCGGGAATCGCTCTGCGAGCACGATCTTCCTGATCTTGCCGGTATTCGTGCGCGGAAAGTCGTCGACGATGTGCCAGTACACCGGGCGGTGGGAACGTGGCAGGTTCTCGCCCGACCACGCGTCGAGCTTCTCGGCATCCACGTCATGGCTGTCGTCGAGCCTCACCGCCGCAACCGGGACCTCGCCGAGCCGTTCGTCGCGAACTCCGAACACGGCCGCTTCCACAACGCCGGGCATCGCCGTGATCACACTCTCCACGTGCGCCGGGTAGATGTTCTCGCCTCCCCGGATGATCACTTCGCGTTTACGTGCCCTGAAGTGCAGGAGTCCTGCCGCGTCGAGAACGCACACGTCACCGGTGGCCATCCATCCGTCGGCGTCGACGGGGGAATGGACCGAACCATCTGCCAGCAGATAGCCGCACATGATCAGGGGTCCACGAACATACAGCTCACCTTCCTCGCCGACCGACACCGCTGCGCCGTGCTGGTCACGAATGACATAGTCGCGACCACCGAGTGGCCTGCCCAGGGTCCTGGTGCGAGCGGTCGTCGAGTCACTCAGACCGCTCAGGGCCATACACGGCGCCTCACTCTGGCCGTATCCGACGAGAAAGCGGATTCCGGCGCGCTCCTCGATCTCGTCGATGACGCCCGGGTCGACCGCGGTGGCCCCGCCGACAACGGAGACCACTGACGTGAAGTCGTCGGGATCGACGTCATCTCGGTCGAGCATGTCGATGATCATCGTGGGCACGAGTCCCACCACGGTCGGGTGCAACCGCCTGATCACTTCCAGCGCCTCGTCGGGCGCGAACTTCTCGACGACGAGATACGTGCCGCCCACCGCGACGGCGGCCAGCACGCCCGCCACGGATCCGCCCACATGGTCGAGCGGAAGGGGGTTGAACAACACTCCGCCCTCGCCGGCTCCCGCCCCCAACGCATACATGTGCGCTGCGCCGAGAGCTGCGTGATGCGACAAGACCGCGGCCTTGGGTGTCCCCGTCGTGCCGGAGGTGAACTGAACGAGCAGTGGCGAGTCGGGACTGACATCGATGGACTCGTGAGCGGGCCGCTGCGGCACATCGGCGACCGCACATGCCCTCACGCGCCCCTGCGTATCGAAATCCCCCTGCGTGTCGAGTTCGCTGTCGCATATGACGAGGTCGAGTCCGATCAGTTCGGCGCGCGAGGCGATCATTGCCGGGGTGTAGCCCGCAGACAGCGGGACCGCCGTCAAACCACTCAACGCGCATGCGAGATACGTTGTGATCCACTCCACCCGATCCGCGTGGTGTATTCCGACCAGCCCACCGGCAGGTGCCAGCGTGCGGATGCCGTCGCCGCGGCGTGTTGCGCGCTCGACGACTTCATGCCACGAGAGTCCGTCTTCGCCGTCAGGGGTCAGCCACTTGAGCAGCGGCCGATCCGGGTGTTCGACGGCGCCTGCGCGAAGTCGCCGGGCAACGGAGATGATCGGCGGCCCTGCGTCTGCGAGATGGATCGCGGCTGTGATGGTGCCACCGGGCGATAATTTGTCCGCGTGGGTCGGTGCGTTGAGATCGGGCATGTCGGGGTACCTGTCGTTGCGGATCGACGCCTAGCCTATTAGGTATATGATTTAATTGAATGGCTGATTTCGGGTCGCCCGACAGAGTACTGCACGAGAGGACATCGCAGGCGTGATTGGTTTGGTTCCCGACATCGAGCCGCTCCCGGCAGAGACCGATGATCTACGACAGGCGGTGCGGGACTTCCTCGTTGCCGATCGCGCGGAGTACGGCTGGGAGCCCCGGGTGGACGCCTGGATCTCGTCGTGGGATCCCGCGTTCAGCAGCAGGCTGGCCGAGCGTGGCTGGGTGGGTATGACGATTCCGCGCGAGTACGGCGGCGCGGGACTGACGCACATCGAGCGCTTCGTCGTCACCGAAGAGGTCCTGGCCGCAGGCGCGCCGGTGGCGGCGCATTGGGTTGCCGACCGCCAGGTCGCTCCTGCCCTTCTCACACACGGGTCACCCGCACAGCGCGATGAATACCTCCCGCGAATTGCATCGGGCCGGTGCTTCTTCGCGATCGGCATGAGTGAACCGGAATCGGGTTCAGATCTTGCGAGTGTCCGAACACGAGGTATCAGGACCGACGGCGGCTGGCTGGTGAGCGGCACGAAGGTGTGGACTTCTGGCGCGCACCACAGCGAGGCGTTCTTTGTGCTGGCCCGAACCGACGAATTGGACCCGGCGCACCGGCATGCGGGTCTCAGCCAGTTCCTCGTTCCGCTCGATTCACCGGGAATCGAGATCAGACCGATCCGACTGTTGACCGGTCAGCACCATTTCAACGAGGTCGTCCTCCAGGACGTGTTCGTTCCCGACGAGATGGTGGTCGGCCAGATCGGTGCCGGATGGCAGCAGGTCACGTCCGAACTCGGTTTCGAACGCAGTGGCCCCGAGCGAATCCTGTCATCGCATCCACTCCTCGAGGAGTACGTGGACACTGCCCGACACCGGGCCCCGGACGCCCATCGCGAGGTTGCCGTGGGCGCGATGGTGGCAGATCTGATGACGCTACGCGGGCTGTCTGCTTCGATCGCACTCGCGCTGCGATCGGGGTTACCAGCCGATCTGTCCGCAGCCGTGGTCAAGGACCTGGGGACCGCGTACGAACAACGGGTCGTCACCACATGCGCTGACCTCTCCGCCGACGATCGTTCGGTCGATGAATCTTTCCCGGGTCTGAGCCGACTGGAAGCCGAAGGTCTGCTCCATGCGCCGGGATTCACGCTCCGTGGCGGCACAACGGAAATCCTTCGCGGTGTGATCGCACGGGGGTTGGGACTGAGATGACCTCTATGACAACGTCGTTGACGAAAGAAGAGAGCGCAGCGCTCCGTGAGCTCGCCGACGAACTCTTCGCATCCATCACGGCCCCCCACCTCAACATCCAGTCGCTGACCCTTCCGTTCGACTCGACGCAGTGGGAGCTGACCGCCCAGGCAGGGCTGACGTTACTGACAACCCCGGAAGACGCCGGCGGGAGCGGCGCGAGTCTCGCGGAGGCCGCGATCGTCGTCGAGGAGTCCGGATACCACGCGCTACCCGGGCCCTTGGCAGACAACGACGTCCTCGCCGCGTGGGTGCTCCGTGAGATCGGTGTGCAGATTGACGCCGGCCCCATGGCGGTTGCCTCGGCGACGCAGTTGAGTGGCGCCACGCTCTCGATCGATGCGGTTCCGTGGGCCGACAGCGTCGACAGACTTCTCATCGTCGGACCCGACGCGGTCGCTGTGGTACCACGCGGCGCCGTGGAGATGACGCCTGTTCACGAATTGGCGGGCGAGGGACGTAAACATGTGACGGTCACCCTTTCCGACGCGACCATCGTCCCGACCGCTGATGACATGCGACCGGAGTTTCGCATGAGAGGCGCGCTGGTACGTTCGTGGCAGATCTGCGGTGCAACCAGGCGATGCCTTGACCTTGCCATCGCGCATGTTGCAGACCGGGTGCAGTTCGGGCGTCCGCTGGCCAAATTCCAAGCCGTCCAGTTGCTTCTCGCGCAGTCGGCGGGAGCCGTCACCATGGCCTCGACTGCAGCGGCCATGGCGACGACCCACGCGGACAGTGACGGCTTCGACTGTCCGGCAACACAAATGTCGGTCGCGGCGGCAAAGATCCAGGCCTGCCGAACCGCCGAAACGGTGAGCAGGGCGACGCACCAAGCGCACGGGGCGATCGGCTTCACGCTCGACCATCAGCTTCGTCATTTCAGCGGGCGCGCCTTGGCGTGGAGTCGCGACTTCGGTACAGCGCGTGCATGGGAGCAGACCCTCGGGCGCATCGTGATGAGCTCACCGGACCCGCTGTGGAGCCAGATCACCAGGCTGTGAGCATCGGCCGGGCCTTCATCGAGCGGATTGCTCCTCGGAGGCGCCCTGACCTCAGGTGAGAACCTCCACGAGCGTTGCATCGGAGTCCCCCACCATGAAGCGCTCCACCGCGTCGAGGTGGCGCCGCCAGTGCGCCTCGGCCGCTTCGACATCGTTGCCGCGTAGCAGTGCCACCAGCTTCGCGTAGGCCTTCTGTGCCGCCTTGTTGGCCTGTTGCTCATAGCCCCGCGGGTGTGCCGCGATGAATATCGCGTTGTGCGCAGCGAGGATGCGATACAGCATGTCCGACAGCATCGCCAGCGTCGCATTGCCACAGTTGTCCACGACCGTGCGGTGGAATGCCACATCCAGCTCCGCGAACGCTTCCTCGTTGTCTACGAGCGCTTCGCCCTCTGCCGCCAGCGCCTCGAGCGGAGCCACCGCGCTCTTGCGGGGACGCGGCCCGTACAGACCGATGGCGGCAACCTCCAGTTCGGTTCGCGCCTGATAGACGTCGCGCAGCGGCGTGCCGTGGTACTGCAGAAGCAGACCTGTGTAGCGAGCAGCAACCGCTCCGTCCGGTTCCAGTACACGGGCGCCACCGCGAGCGCCACGTAACACTGTGATGATCGCCTCGGATTCCAGGATTCGGAACGCCTCACGTAGCGTGGGACGCGACACGCCGAATTCCTCCATGAGCTCGGATTCGCTCGGAAGCGGGTCGCCGGCCTTGAGTTCACCCTGCACGATTCGACGGCGGAGGTCCATGGCCACGAGTTCGCCCGCCTTGGGCACTTTGACTATCGACGACCGGACGCCTGACACCACGTCGCACCTCCCACCGGTTTGATCACATGGAGAATCGATTATCGCACACACTTCCTGCTTCTCACTCAATCATATAGTCTATTTAACTGATTGAGGTCGACGCAGCGGCGGCCTGGAAGTACCGACCAATGGAGTGAGTGCCATGCGACGCAGAATATTCGAGCCCGAGCACGAAGACTTCCGGGCGACGGCCCGATCGTTCTTCGAGACCGAATGCGTCCCGCACGCGCAAGAATGGGAAGAGCGCGGGTACGCGGACAGGTCCGCGTGGCTCGCGGCGGGGAAGCTGGGACTGATCGGGTGGGAGATGCCCGAGGAGTACGGCGGCGCGGATATCAAGGACTTTCGGTTCAACGCGATTCTCAACGAGGAGTATCACGCCACCGGAGCCGTCGGCATCGGACTCGGGGTCCAGAACGACATCTTGTCGAGCTACTTCCGCGATCTGACGACCGACGAGCAGAAGGCACGTTGGCTCCCGAAGTATGTTTCCGGCGAATACATCACAGCGATTGCGATGTCGGAGCCCGGTGCAGGATCAGATCTGGCGAATGTGAAGACCTCGGCTCGCCTCGACGGGGATCACTACGTGGTCAACGGTGCCAAGACCTTCATCTCCAATGGCCTTCTCGCCGACCTCGTCGTCGTGGTCTGCCGGACCAATCCGGATGCACCCAAACCGCATCAGGGCATCAGCCTTCTCGTGGTGGAGACCGGGATGGATGGTTTCGAACGCGGTCGAAAGCTCGACAAGATCGGTCAGCGGTCTGCCGACACGGCCGAGCTCTTCTTCGACAATGTCCGGGTGCCGAAGGAGAACCTGATCGGCGAAGAGAATCGCGGCTTCTATCACCTGATGCGAAATCTGCCGGCCGAGCGTCTCGGCATCGCGATCCATGCCGCGGCCCAAGGTCGCCGCGCAGTGGATCTGGCGACGTCGTATGCACATGAGCGCAAGGCCTTCGGCCAGGAGATCGGCTCGTTCCAGGTCAATCGTCATGCGCTCGCGCAGATGCGCGTCGAAGTCGATGTCATGCAGATCTACGTCGACGAGTGCATTGCCGCAGTCAACGCCGGAGAACTCACCGCCGAGGAAGCGGCGGGCGCGAAGTGGTGGGCCACCGAGACGCAGTGGCGCATCGTCGATCGCTGCCTGCAACTGCACGGTGGCTACGGGTACATGAATGAGTACGAGATCGCCCGACTATGGCGCGATGCGCGTGTCCAGCGCATCTACGGGGGGACGAACGAGATCATGCTCGATCTGATCGGCAGGAAACTCGGCTTCTGACAGCGCCGAAACGGCCGGAGACATGCACTCGTGGGCATGTCTCCGGCTCGGGATCTGGTTCACCATCACCACCCGGCGCCGGTCACGAGGAGCCGCGGGCGGCACTCGATGAACGGGCGACAAGATCTTCGACCCGGGAGGCGTGCTCGGTCGAGGTCAGACTCTGTCGTTCGGTCGCCAGAGCGAGTTCCAAGCACTGTCCCATGGCCTGCGCCGCGGGGTTGTTGAGGATTCGTCGCGTATCACGCAGGGCGCGCTGTGGTAATTCGGCGAGGCGCTCTGCGATCTCAAGCGCCGTATCGAGGACAGCATCGCGCGGCACGACGCGGTTGACCAGGCCGGCCTCCAGAGCTGTCTGAGCCGAAATCCGCTGTCCCAGAAGGACGTACTCCTTGGCTCGCGCCAATCCTGCACTGAGTGACCAGAGAAACGCCGCCCCATCGCCGGGTACCAATCCCACGGTCAGGTGCGGATCGGCAAGAAACGCCGACTCCGCCATGACCGAGAGGTCGCACAGCGCAACCAGACTGGCACCCAATCCGACTGCCGGCCCGTTGACGGCTGCGACGATGGGCTGTGGCAGCCCGATCATTCCGGTGACGGTCCTGCGGGCCTCATCGAATACTTCGTCCTGCACTCGTGGATCGCGCTGGGTCTCGACCATTCGCGGCAGATTTCCACCAGCGCTGAACGCTCTGCCGGCACCCGTCAATACGACGACGTGAGTGTCAGATCGCTCGGCCGTCTCCGCCCAGACCTCCGCGAGGCGACGATGTAGCACGGCGTCAGCCGCGTTCATCTCCTCGGGCCGGTTCATGGTGAGGATTCGAACGGGGCCTCTGTCCTCGATCAGCAGTACTTCATCGGTCGGCACCGCGGTCACCCGCGCCATCTGTCGGTGGGCGACAAGCCGTGTCCGGGAGCGATCTCACCCCAGGCAAACCACACGTCGGGCTCGCGTTCGTCGCCCTTACGTCTCCACCTGCCCTCGTTCTGAGGTGTCGGCAACCGCTTTGCGGCGTTGAGGAAGTCAGGCATCTTGCCTTTGGGGTCCGGAAGGAACTCCCATTCGACGCCGTCGATGAAAAGGCTGATGGCATCTGGAAAGTTCTGGTCCGAGCCGGGGGTCACCGAGCCGGTGATGTTCTGAGTGGCAGTCACCTCTTGACTGTCGTTGGTGAATATCGCGAATCCCCCGTGGTCGTTGGCGAGCATGAAGTGACCCGCCTCGAACGAGCCGTCGGTGTACCGCGTGGCCCACGTGTACCACGAATTGTGCAGTTGTTCGCCGACCAGGATGTCTTTTCGGACATACAGCATCCCGCCCTCGGGCATGTACGTGCGATCCAACCCGATCATGCCTCGGACCGGACGCCCCTGATAGTTCCCCGATACCTGGAACAGTTGGGACACGTAGTAGGTGCCCAGGTCGACACCGGCCTTGTACCACTGCAGCCCGGGCGGCAGCAGCTCACCGGTGAGCTCGAACAGCCCCTCTTCGACCCACGACATGGTGTCCTCGGTCATCGTCACGCGCCAGGGCGGACCGTCGACGCCCGGCGCCGATGTCCAGGACGCCTGCGTTCCGTCTTCACTCAGTTCGCGCACGACGCCGAGGCTGGTCGCCGCGGCGAAGCCGATCGGATCGATATGGAAAACCCCGTCGTCGTTGAGGGTGGACTGCACCACCAACCCGCTCATTCCGCGATCGTCTCGAGCCGGAATTCGACGGGTCACCTCGAACATCGCACCATCGTCGCCGTCGTCGGCGCGTAGGTTTCCGTAAAGGAAGGTGCCCTCAGGGACGAGTCCGAAGTAGCCACGGGTGTCGAGCATCGCCGCCGGACTGGGCTGATGTGGGCCCAACATCGTCCGCCATCCGAAGTGTCCCTGCGGTGGAAACCGCGTCGCGGTGGATTGTTCTTGCGAGACGGTCACTGACGTACTCTCCTCATGGTTGTCGGTGTGTCGCGGTTGTCGATGTGTCGCGGTTGACGATGTGTCGCGGTTGTTGATGTGTCGCGACCCCGCCCACGGCGTCGAGACTTCTTCAGGCTGAGCACGGTCAGCTCATGTCGATCCATACATTCTTCGGGCGGCTGAATTCCCGTATTCCCTCGATCCCACCGAGCCGTCCGATGCCCGAGCGCTTGTTGCCGCCGAAGGGCGCTGACGATGGAATGCCGAATCCGCCGTTGACCCAGATGTTTCCGGCGTCGAGGGCACTGGCTACGCGGTGAGCGCGTTTGAGGTCGTTCGTGTAGATGTAGCCGGCAAGTCCGTAGGTGGTCCCGTTCGCGATGTCGATCGCGTCGGCCTCGGTGTCGAACGGGATCAGCGATTGGACGGGTCCGAAGACCTCGTTCTGCGCGAGACTCGACGAGGGGTCGACGTCGGCGAAGATCGTCGGACGTATGTAGAAGCCGCCGTCGAGCTCGCTGCCGATTTCCTCGTCGCCTGCAACGAGTTTCGCCGACGACGCGTCGGCGTCCTCGATGATTCCCGTGATCCGGTCATATGCCCGCTGTGAGATGACCGGGCCCATCATGGTGAACGGCTCGACCGGGTCGCCGAGGGGCAGGCCTTTCGCCGCGGCGGCGATGGCCGAGACCGCGTCGTCGTACAGGGCTCGCTGAATGAGCATGCGTGTACCGAGGATGCATCCCTGACCTGACAAGCTCATACAGCCTGCGAGTGCGGCGCCCACCACGACATCCACCGGAGCGTCGTCGAACACGACCACGGCCGATTTGCCGCCGAGTTCGAGTCCGAGCGGTTTGGTGTGTTCAGCGGCATCACGCATGATGGTGGCCGCCGTCGCGGCGCTACCGGTGAAATGGATCTTGTCCACGTCCGGGTGGGTCACCAGCGCTGATCCCGCGTCCGCGCCACCGGGCACGATATTGACGACACCTGGCGGGATGCCTGCCTCGAGGAAGATCTGTCCCATGCGAAGTGCGCTGTACGGCGTGAGTTCCGGCGGCTTCACGACGACCGTGTTACCCGCGGCAAGCGCAGGCGCGACGGTTTGCCCCAGTGCGGTGACCGGACCATTCCACGGAATGATGACCCCCACCACGCCATACGGTTCGTTCAACGAATAGTCCAGAGCAGGTGCCGGCCAGGTCGCGATGACCTCTCCCTGCTGTTTGTCCGCCCAGCCCGCGTTGTACCGGAAGAAGTCGGCTGCGAAGCCCACTTGCGCATTGGCGATGAGCGAGGGCGTGCCGTTGTCGATGATGTTCAGGGTCGCGAGTTCTGCGCCGGCAGCGGTGATCGCGTCGGCAACAGCGAGAAGCCGGTCACGTCGCTGGTCTGCGGTCAGCGCCTTCCACCCGGGTAGCGCCGCGCGTGCCGAGGCCACAGCGCGGTCGATGTCACCGGGTCCGCCGAGAGGGACCTCGCCCGTTGTCTCGCCGGTCGCCGCGTAGACGTGGGCGACAGGGGCGCCGTCAGGACTCGTGTTCACCTCGCCATCCACCAGCACGCCGACTTCTGGCAACACGGACAGGTCAGGCAGTTGCGCCACGGCTGTACCTCCTCGATCGCGGACGCTTGGGTCAGCATCCATAGGTATCAATAATATAGCTATTTAGGCTTCGTGTTCGGGCAACGGGCGAATCAATCCCTCTTGCGCGACCGAGGCGACGTGTCGGCCATCCGCGTCATAGATGTTGCCCCGGCACAGTCCACGTCCATTGGTCGCGATCGGTGACTCCTGATCGAAGAGCAGCCAGTCGTCCACGCGAAGATCGCGGTGGAACCAGACAGCGTGATCGAGCGACGCCATCTGAACTCCTGGGTGCACGGCCGTAATTCCCTGAGGTGCAACGGATACCGCCAGGAGCGTGAGATCGGAGATGCACGCGAGCAACGCGTTGTGCACCTCCGGATCGTCGCTCTTGATCCGATTACGGGCGCGAAACCACACCTGGCTGCGTGCCGGGACTCCCGTGGTGGACGGCTTCTCGTCCGCCAGTAGCCCTCGCGGCACCGGCCTGACGTCGAGTGCGGGCCACTCGCTGTAGAACATCGGCCACTCGTCGGGCGTCGTTCGCGCGAGGGTGTCCACGCCGTGGAGATCGTGCGGGTCGGCGTAGGCGGTCGCGGGATGCTGATGCTCGAACCCGACCTCGTGTGCGTGGTAGGAGACCTGTGCGCTCAGGATCCGGACATCTCCTTGATAGGCGTCGACCGCGCGACCGGAGAACGCTCGCCCATCCCGACTGCTCTCGACGCGGTACTCGATCGGCTCGTCGGCCCGTCCGGCGCGCAGGAAGTGAGCGTGTACGGAATGCGACCGCTTGCCATCGGTGACGGTTGCGCCGGCAGCACGAACCGCCTGTCCAACGACCTGCCCACCGAACACCCGAGGCAACAAAAACCGTCGTGGGTGGCCGACGAACACCGAATCGCCGGTCTGCCTGAGTTCGATCACGTCCGTCAATTCGTCGACCCGGTCTGTCGTGGTCACACTCGTCCTCCGTCTGGGGTGAAGCTTCGCGCGTGGTAGGCCACCGCCGTAGAATCATCTACCTTATTTTACTTTATCTTCCGATGGGCGTTGCGTTGACGCCCGATGCCTTGGTAGGTTTCGTACGCCATAAGAAACAGTCCCTATCAGACTCGAGGTGACGGACGATGGCAAAGATGGCCCTCTCCATGAAACCCACCGGGTGGTTCCAGATCGGCTTCTCAGAAGAGGTCGCGCCCGGTCAGATCGTTCCGAAGCACTACTTCGGCAAGGATCTGAACATCTGGCGCACCCAGAGCGGTGAGCTACACGTGTTCAGCGCATACTGCGAACACCTCGGTGCCCACCTCGGATATGGCGGCCGCGTCGAAGGGGACCGCCTGATCTGCCACTTCCATGGTTGGGAGTGGGACACCAGCGGCCGCAACGTCTGCATCCCCTATCAGGACAAGCCCAACCGCGCGCGCAAGATTCCTTCGTACCCGGCCGTTGAGGTCAACGAGGGCATCTTCATGTGGCACGACGTCGAGGGCCGCGACCCGCTGTTCGACGTGCCTGACATCTTCACCGACCTGTATGACGACGATGTCACCGCCGACGACTACTACGTCGCGTACCCGAAAGCCACCATCCACGGAGAGAAGCTTGCGCTTCACCCCCAGTTCGTCATCGAGAACGGCGTCGACTTCGCGCACTTCCAGTTCGTCCATCGTGCGGCCAACCCCTGAGTTCGTCCGCCAGGAATATGACGACTACCACTTCTTCTCCGACTTCCTGATGGACTTCGGCGCCGGCAAGCAGGCAACCGTTCAGACGCCGGACGGCATGGTCAAGGGCGGTGTCAATTCGGTCAACGTCGGCATCTCGATCGGCACCTCACGTTTCTGGGGGCCTGACAACCAGCGCACCCGCGTATGTGTCACACCGGTCGACGACGACACATCGGACATCTTCCACATGGTGTGGCTGAACAAGGCCGAGGGCGACACATCGCGCGAGGTTCCCGAGAGCATGGACCGCCGCCTGCGGCTGGCGAACAACCAGTTCCTCGCGGACCTCGACATCTGGAAGTACCAGCGCTATACCGAACCTCCAGGGCTCGCCACCGCGGAGGGCAAGGGTTTCCGCACGCTACGGAAGTGGGCAACTCGCTTCTACCCCGACGACCAGGATGGAGCGATGCGAGCGGCAGAGATCTACTCGGACACCGGCCCGAGCGCCGCCGCCAGTCTCTGATTCTGCCGTCCCCACACCCACCGTCCACAGAATGCGTACTACATGACGACCCGTGCCCGTACTCGTGTACTCACCGTCACCGTCACCGACGTCATTCAAGAGACGGTGGATGCATCCTCGCTGGTCTTCGGCGGTCCGGCCGTCGATGACGGCGACTTCACCTATCGTGCAGGACAATTCGTCACTGTGCGTGTGCCGAGCGAACAGACGGGTTCGGTTGCCCGGTGTTACTCGCTCGCCAGCACCCCGCTGGCGAGCGAGCCACCGAAGGTAACAGTCAAGCGGACATCGACCGGTTACGCATCGAATTGGCTGTGTGACAACGTCGGTCCCGGCGACGAGCTCCAGGTTCTCGCCCCGGCCGGGTTGTTCACGCCACACGATCTTGATGCCGAACTACTCTTGCTTGCCGCAGGAAGTGGCATCACTCCGATGATGTCGATAGTCAAATCGGCATTGCTGTCGGGTGCCCCATCGGTCACGTTGGTGTATGCCAACCGCGATCCCGACTCCATCATCTTCCGCGCTGAACTCGACGCGTTGTCGAGGCAGCATCAGGGGCGCCTGCTCGTCCTTCATCTCTTGGAGTCCGTCCAAGGGTTGCCTGACGCACACAATCTGGCATCACTGATCGCGCCGTATCTCCACCGGCACGCGTTCATGTGTGGCCCCGCTCCGTTCATGGACGCCGTACGACGCGCATACGACATCGCCGGGGTCTCCCAGGATCTGTTACACGCAGAGGTGTTCCGATCCCTGTCCGGTGACCCGTTCGCGGAGCCTGACACCGAAACAGGTACCGCTGAGGAGATTTCGGAGCAGGAGTCGTCGCCGCCATCCCGACTCGCCGTGAACCTCGATGGCGAGGATCATGAGATTGCCTGGCCCCGCAACAAGACGCTCGTCGACGTCATGCTCGACCACGGTCTCGACGTTCCCTACTCATGCAGATCGGGCGAATGTGGTTCGTGCGCATGCACGGTCGTGTCGGGCAACGTCGAGATGCCTCCGTCTGACGTGCTCGATGACGACGATATCGCCGACGGTTACATTCTCGGCTGCCAGGCGCGGCCCACTTCTGACAGCGTATCCATCACGTTCTGACGGTGCGATCTCGCCGATCACAGGTGCGCACCAGCGGATAGCGCGCGCTCGTGCTGCTCACCCTGCGGTTCCGCGGGCCATCATGTCGTCGACCTCGTGCTCGGCGTAGCCGATTTCGAGAAGCACCTCCCTGGTGTGCTGCCCGAGTGCCGGGGCCGGGCGCGCGACATCGAAACCCTCGCCATCGACCATCGCGGGGGATCCCATGTATGTGAAGGGCCCGGCGTCGGGGTGGACTCCATTCGGGATATTTCGATGGGCAGACCACCAGCGACGTTTCGCTACTCGAACTCGGCCGCACACTCGGCCACACGGTGATAGCGGTCGACCGCCCCGGATACCGTGGCGGCGCGGACAAGGTCACCGACGAGCAGACAACCCTCGGCGGACAGTCCGCCCTCCTGTGGGAGTTTCTCGACGCGACAGTCGCCGAAACGTCACCTATCGCCCTGATGGGACATTCATTCGGATCGATGGTGGCCGTGACGATGGCCGCCGAGGCGTCTGGGCGTCCGCTGTGCGGCATCGAGATCAGCGGAGTGGGTTCCCACTATTCCGAGGCGCTGCAGACCGACCCTGATCGCGCCGCGTCACGCCGAACGCACTGGGGGCACGAGTACTTCTATCCCGAAGGCACATTTGACCCCGGAGTGCGTCCGCACGCCGTGATACCGGGAATCGAGACCGGCGAGGCTCTCGATTGGCCTAACCGGGTAGCACATACGGCGTCACGAGTGGTTGTCCCGGTGTCGATCACGGTCGCAGAACTCGAGGTGAACTGGTCGAACACACCCGAGCAGTTCGCCGGTCTGTTCACCGCCGCGCCGCGCGTTGTCGTGCAACAGCAGATCGACAGCGGTCACAACATGAGCCTCGGCTACACCGCGCGGCCATACCACCTGCGGAGTATCGCCTTCTTCGAGGAATGCGTACTGCACGAGCGGATGTCGGCAGCAGCGCGTTCAGCTCAATAGATCCAGTACCGAATCGCCGATACCGGACTCTTTGAGGTACGCACCTGTGGCGGCGACCTGTCGACGCCAGAGTGCCTCGGCTGCAGACGCGTCGCGTGCCTCGACGAGTTTGACCAACTTGGCGTGAGCGCGGATACCGCGGCGACCGGCTTCGGCGCGTGTGTCAGCGGAAAGAGCCGGCTCGACCAGGTGTTGGCGCGTCGCCACGTCGATGATGTCGCGCAACTGCCCTACCAGCACTCGTAGTGTCACGTTGTCCACGAATTCGAGTATCAACCGGTGAAATTCGAGTTGCCGGGTGATCAGTGCCGCCTCATCGTCAGCGGCGTCACGTTCAGCGCACACCGCGGCGTCGAGTGCGGCCACCTGATCGGGAGTGCGCGTTCTGGCGAGTATGGCTGCGCACGCGCCTTCCAATGCGCACGCCGCAGCGAAGACGTCATCGATGGTCGCTGCACGGTATTCGAGTGCCACCCCCAGGTACCGGGCAGCTGTCTCGACATTCGGCGTCGACACCAAGGCTCCCCCGCGCGATCCGCGTCGGACCTCGAGCAATGACTCCGAGTCCAGGACGCGGAGCGCCTCTCGCAGGGTCGGTCGAGACACACCGAACTCTTTGAGCAACTCGGCTTCGGGAGGTAACGGGAAGCCTTCGGCGATCTCGCCTGCCACGATCCGTCGGCGCAACTCGTGAGCAACTCTCTCGGACGCACGCGGTGACCGCGAGGTGTCTGATCCTGCAGAGGTTGGCTTGCCCATAACTGCACAACAGTACTTGCCGTCGCCGGCGCTCGGGGTGAAGTGCTCGGCGCACCTTGCTCGTCCCGGCGGCGCTGTGTCTATAGTGATATATGATTAAGCTATATAGGAGGCTCCATGCCTGAAGCTGTCATCGTGGCAGCCGCACGCACGCCGGTCGGACGGGCGTTCAAGGGTGCACTCACGACCGAGCGTGCCGACGACCTGTGTGTTGCGGCTATCACCGCGGCACATGCGCAGGTGCCGCAGATGTCGTCTGACGATGTGAACGACCTCATCGTGGGGTGCGGAGCTCCGGGAGGCGAACAGGGATTCAATCTCGCACGCGTCGTTTCCGTCCTTCTCGGCTGGGACAACACTCCCGGCACGACGGTCACTCGTTACTGCGCATCGAGTCTCCAAGCCGCCCGTATGGCCATGCACGCCATCCGGGCAGGCGAGGGTTCCGCGTTCGTCGTGGCCGGAGTGGAAACGGTGAGCCGGTCGCGGCGCGGCACCAGCGACAGTCCCCCGGTCAGTGCCGATGCCGACCCCCGCGACCGAACGGCGAACCCGTGGCTCAACCCCAGGTTTGCCGACGCGCAATCGCGGACCCGCACGCGGGCGACGGGCGTCGACGACGCGTGGGCGGACCCACGGGCATCCGGCGGACTTCCCGACGTCTACATCGCGATGGGGCAGACTGCCGAGAACGTCGCCGAGATGGCCGGAGTGTCTCGGCACGATCAGGATGTGTTCGCGCACCGTTCGCAGAACCGCTATGCGCTGGCCGCCGAGGCCGGTTTCTGGGCACGGGAGATCACCCCGATCGCAACAGCAGACGGCTCCAAGGTCGAGGTCGACGAGTGCCCGAGACCGGGCACCACCATGGACAAGTTGTCGCAGCTCAAACCTGTGTTTCGTCCCGATGGCACGGTGACGGCGGGTAACGCCTGCCCACTCAACGACGGTGCCGCGGCACTGATCATCATGAGCGACGTGCGTGCTCGTGAACTCGGAATAGCACCGCTGGCGCGAATCGTGTCCACCGGACTGACCGCGCTTTCCCCGGAAATCATGGGATTGGGCCCGGTCGAGGCCACCAACGAGGCACTCGAGAACGCCGGGATGAGCCTTGCCGACGTCGATCAGTTCGAGATCAACGAAGCATTCGCAGCGCAGGTCATCGCATCCTGCCGATACCTCGGAATCGACGAGGACCGCGTGAACCTCAATGGTGGGTCCATCGCCGTCGGACACCCCTTCGGTATGACCGGTGCGCGCATCGCCACGACTCTCATCAATTCACTCCGGTGGCACGATCACTCCATCGGCGTGGAAACGATGTGCGTGGGCGGGGGCCAGGGCATGGCGATGGTTCTCGAGCGCATGAACTGAGCGACTCACGGCGAGCGATTCCAGGAGTACGAAACAATCATGGCTCACGTCATAACCCGACCGTGCTGCAACGACGCGTCCTGTGTCAGCGTCTGCCCGGTGAACTGCATTCATCCAACGCCTTCTGAGCCGGACTTCGCTGTGGCCGAGATGCTCTACATCGATCCGCAGACCTGCATCGACTGCGGTGCCTGTATCGATGAGTGCCCCGTGGAGGCGATCGTTCCCGACGATGCGCTCGAGGCCGGGGACGAGGCGTATCTGGAGATCAACGCCGCCTACTACCGCGACCACCCCGTCGACTCGGGAATCATGGAACCGTCGAAGCCGCCGAAACTTCCCGACGAAGACTTCGAGGTCGCCATCGTCGGCGCCGGTCCATCCGGCTTCTACGTAGCCGAGCAACTCGTACGGCATCCGCGCGTACACGTCCACATGTTCGACCGACTTCCGACGCCCTACGGTCTGATCAGAGCGGGAGTCGCCCCCGACCATGCCGCAACGAAGAACGTCGAGCGCACGTTTGCAGCCGTTGCCGCCAAACGCAACTTCACTTATCACTTGGATGTCGAGGTCGGCACGCATATCACCCACGCGGAACTGACCGAGCGTTTCCATGCGGTTGTGTATACGACCGGGGCGTCGGGTGACCGTACTCTCGGAGTACCCGGAGAAGACCTCGAAGGCGTCGTCGCCGCAACCGATTTCGTTGCCTGGTACAACGGCCATCCCGATCATGTCGATGACCACTACGATCTGAGCGGTTCGCGGGCGGTGGTGATCGGTAATGGCAACGTGGCACTCGATGTGGCGAGGATCCTCACTCGAGACCCGGCGATACTGGCCACAACCGATATCGCGGACCATGCCCTCGAGGCGCTGCGTTCGTCGAAAATCGAAGACGTCGTCATTCTCGGTCGGCGCGGGATCGCGCAAGCCGCCTACACCAACAGCGAGTTCTTGGCGCTCACCAACCTCGACGACGTGGATGTGATCATCGACGCTGCGGAATTCTCACTGGATCCGGCGACAAAGCGCGCAGTCGAGGCGGGTTCCATCGATTCGACCATCGAGACCAAGATCCGGCTGGCCCATCAGGTTGCCGAACGCCCTGCCCGGGGAGCGCACCGTCGTATCACGTTCACGTTCCTGAGTTCACCTCGACGATTGCTGGGCGACCAACGCCTGGAAGCGATTGACGTCGGACGAAACGAGTACAGCGACAGCGGCGCCGGCGCTGTGGTTGCGTCTTCCGAGGAGGCCGTGGAACTCGATGCGTCGCTGGTCATCAGGGCCGTCGGCTACCGCAGCCACGGCATCGATACCGTGCCCTTCAGTACGACGACGAGCACGATTCCGAATGTTTCTGGCCGCGTGCATGATTCACAGGATCAAACTCTCGCAGGGGTCTACGTCGCGGGGTGGATCAAGCGTGGCGCCACCGGTGGCATAGGCCAAAATCGCCAATGCGCCACCGAGACCGCGCGCGCGATCCTCGATGACCTCGTCGCCGGGGTCCTCCCCGCGCCCACGCGCGACACCTCGGATCTCGACGACCTGCTCACGGCTGCCGGCACGCAACCGATTGGGCTCGACGGCTGGAAGCGGATCGATGCCCACGAGCGCGCCGCCGGAAAGCCGGCTCGGCGGCCGCGGCAGAAGGTCGTCGACTGGAAGATACTCCGAGCGATTGCCTGTGCAACCGAGTAGTCCGTGACGCGGAAGTGTCGGCCCGGTTCTCCCGGGCCGACAACGCAATTCAGCTCTGCGAGGCGATGATCTTGTCTGCGGCGATCCAGGCACCGGCCATGGTCGGCGCATTGTTGTTGCCTGCGGTCAGATGCGGGAAGACGGATGCGTCCACCACGCGAAGACCGTCGACACCCCGAACACGCAGCTCGGAATCGACCACGTCATCGTCGTCCGGGCCCATCGAGGCGGTACCCAATGTGTGGTAGCCAGAAGCACCGTAGGTCTTGCCGAATTCGACGATGGCTTCGTCGCTGTCGACCGTGGGTCCCGGGGCCACTTCGCGCAGCAGATGCGCACCGAGCGGCTCGGTGTGCAGGATCTCGCGAGCACGACGTACTCCATTGACAAGAGTCGTGCGATCGGCGTCAGCCTCCAGGAAGTTGGTCACGATCGTGGGCCGCACATCGGGGTCTGGGCTGGTGATGTGAACCGAGCCGCGACTCTGTGGGCGAACCGGGAACACGAGCATCATGAGTCCCGGAGTCTTTGCCGGCGTGGGCACTTCGGGCTTCGTCGGGTCGAGCGAGATCGGCGTGAACATCACGTAGACGTCCGGACGCTCCTGTGCGGGATCGCTCTTGAAGTACCCGAGTGCGTTGTATCCGCCGAAGGAGATCACGCCCTGCCGACTGAACAGATACTTGAAGCCCGTCCAGAGCTGCCGGACCGGGTTACTGAGTTCCTTGTTGTAGCTGGGGGTGTCGACCGTGTCGTACATCAACGACACGCCGCGGTGCTCGCTCAGGTTCTCGCCGACCTTCGGGCTGGCGACGACAACCTCGACGCCTGCTTCTTTCAGCACGTCGGGGTTGCCGATGCCCGAACGCTCGAGGATGGTCGGCGTGTCGAGAGCGCCGGCAGCCAGTAACACTTCGTTGCGCGCGCGCAACGTCTGAGACTGCCCCTTGGTCCGTGCGATGACTCCCACGGCCTTGGTGCCTTCGAGGAGCACACGGTCGACCTCGGTGTGCTTGAGCACGGTCAGATTCGGCCGTTTGAGAGCGGGCTTGAGGAACGCGGAATCGGCGCCGACACGTGCACCGTTACGGATGTTCGACGAGGTGTAGCCGACTCGTTCGATGTCGCTACCGTTGAGATCCTCGACCGTTGCCAGTCCGTGGGTGTTGGCTGCCTCGAACAGGCGCTCCGTTGTCAGGTCACCGGGATACGCGCGTGAGACATGCACCGGTCCACCGGCACCACGCACGGGCGACTCGCCGAGCTCGTGGTCTTCGATTTCTTTGAATGCCTTGACGAATGCGTCCCAGTTCCAGCCGGGATTGCCGGCGTCTTCGATGGCGTCGTAGTCCGGCGCCCAGCCGCGATTCCAGACCATGCCGTTGATCTCCGTCGATCCTCCGAGCATGCGTCCGCGTTCCCACGTCTCGTGATCAGTGGGAAATCGCTTGGTGAAGAACTTCGAAGTGCGCGGGTCATAGGCGGTGAAGAAGAACGCCTTGGGTACGGCGGTGATCGGCCGCGGGTTGTCGCCGCCTGCCTCGATCAGCAGCACACTCGTCGCCGGGTTCTCACTGAGCCGGTTCGCCAGAATGCTGCCTGCCGCACCTGCGCCCACGATGACGTAGTCGAATGTCGTGTCCACTATGGAGCCTCCTTGCCGGGAACCGGCGCCCTCTGCGCGAGCACGTCGCGCCCCTATACATTGCTTACCATCTATTAGTACACTCAGTGTAAGAAATAAATTCCCACACGGAGAAAGTGATGCCAGCCAAGCCAGGCCGACCGCCGAAGATCGCCCCCAACCACGTCGTTGCCATCGCGGCCAAGCTGTTCGCCGAGAAGGGTTTCGACTCGGTGACAATGGACGACGTCGCGTCCGCGGCAGGTATCTCGCGAAAGGGTTTGTTCCTCCACTTTCCTTCCAAAGGGGACCTGATCTGGCACCGGTCGGGACCGTTCGTCGATCGTCTACACGCGGCAATCTCCGCCGAGACCAGTGACTCCAAGACAGCAGTCGAGACCGCGATCATCGCCGGCTTCGCGGATGTGGATCTGGACTCCGACACGCTCCGACGACAGATCCTCTTGCACCAAGGTGACAGCAGTGTGCGTGAAATGGTCGAGAACCGTAGTCGCGAGTGGCGGGCGATCATCTCCCAGAGATTCCGCGACGACGGCGTCGATGACGTGATGGCCTCGATCATCGCCTACGGCTACTGGCGGGTCATGTGGTCTGCGATGGACGACTGGGCCGTCGAGGGTGGCGACATCGCCGACATGACGGCACGTCGACTTCGATGGTTCGTCCCCGTCGTCGACACGATGATCGCCCAAGGAAACCCCTTCTAACGCAACGTTTTTGTGCGTCTCAGCGCGGTTTTGCATTCCGTGGAAGGTGAACTGTTCACCCCAGCGCCAGGTTGAACTGCACCGACGTGCGGCATGGCGCTGTTCACGAGATCGGGATCTGCGTACTACCGACCACGCTGCGCGGTCAGCCGGACCGGCGCGTTGTCCACTCCGTACCCGTCGTAGTGGTCGAACCGCTGGAGGAACTCGAAGAACACCGAACCCACTGTGCGCGTGTAGAAGTGGATGAAGTATCCGCCCGCCGGACCGGGGCCGCGGTCATAGAGCAGGTCGAGCGCCTGCAGCTGGTCGACGACGGCATCGTCGAGGCCGAAACGTCCCCGCAGGTAGTCGTAGTAGTTGTCGGGCACGCCGAGGAACTCCAGTCCGGCGGCGTGCGCGGCGCGCGCCACCGCAATGACGTCGCGGCACCCGAACGCGACGTGGCGAGGCAACGCGGCGCGCCCCGACCCGGCATCCTCCAGCGCGTGCGGTGCGACGTTCAGCGGGAGGCGGATCGAGCCGTCGACGGTGCGTAGCACCTGCGAGCGCACCAGGCCGGTGGGGCCGGGCACCTCGGTGGGTGTGTCGGCGGTGAGGCCGAACACGCTGCTCAGGAACAGCGTGGTGTCCTGCGAGGACCGCCAGGACTGGGTGAGGTTCACATGGTCGATCGACACGATGTCGTCCGCCACGTGGGGCAGCCCGTCGCGGAACTCGTCGACCCATGACGGCGCACCGTCCCGGGGCTCGTCGACCCAGAAGAACTCGGTGCCGTCGGGGGCGAGCGCCGCTCCGAAACTCTGCTCGGAGGCGTAGGTGCGGCGGTAGGCGACCGGCGCCATGAGGTCGGCGGCCCGCTGCGACATCGCGTCCGCGTCGGGCACCAGCAGCCCCACCGCCGCCACATGGGGCACTTCGTCGCGCGCCTGCTGTTCATTGAGCACCACCCGCGCTTTCCCCGACGCCCACAGCGAAACCGGCTTGCTCCGGTGACGTCCGCGCGGGGTGAAGCCGAGTTGCCCAAGAAGGACCTCCACCTCGCTGGTGTCCTCGGCCTTGATCTCGACGAAGTCGAATCCGCTGGGCGGCTTGGCATCCGAGATCGGGATCAGATCGAGCGAATCCTGCAGCCAGAGCAGTGATCGCAGCGCATGCACGGCGGTGCGTGCCGGATCGGTTTGACGAAACGTGTCGTTGAAGACCTCCAGCGAAAGCGGGCCGTTGTATCCGGCGGCGAGTACGTGGCGGACGAAGCCGGCCAGATCGAAGGCGCCCTCACCTGGAAAGAGCCGATGGTGGCGGCTCCACGAAAGCACGTCCATCGACAGTGCCGGTGCGTCCGCCAACTGGAGAAAGAAGATCTTGTCGCCCGGGATCGACTCGATCGCCGCGGGATCGTGGCCGCGCGAGAGGACGTGGAAGCTGTCCAGACACAGACCGACATTCGGGTGATCGGCGAGGTCGACGATGCGCCAGCTCCGCCGGTAGTCGTCGACGAAGCGTCCCCAGGCGAGCGCCTCGAACGCGATGCGGATGCCGTATCCGGCCGCCAGATCGCCGATCCGGCGCAACTGCTGCGCCGACGTCTCGTCGGAGTCGATGGTCGCGGTGGCGACGTTGCTGCACACCAGGACGAGATCGATGCCCAGGCGCTGTGCGGTGGCAAAGGTCGCGGCCGTGCGACGCAGATTGTCAGCGAAGGTGTCCTCGTCGACGCCTTCGAGGTCTCGCAGCGGCTGATAGAGGTACAGCGAGAGGCCGAGCCGCGCGGCCAGAGCGCGGATCTCTTCGGGTGAGTGGTCGCTGGAGATCAGATCGGGCTCGAATATCTCCACACCGTCGAAACCCGCTGCGGCGCACGCGTGCAGTTTCTCGACGAGTGATCCGGATATCGATACGGTGGCGATCGAGGTCTGCATCACATCAATGTACCGAACGGTTCATTATTGGACAAGGGTTTTGCGGCGGCCGTGGACCGGTTGGAACGTACACGATCGTGCACGAAGTAAGCTGCCGATCGTGGTAGCCAAGCCGAAAGCAGAACTCCAGCGCGACGCCGAGCGCACACGTGCAGAACTGCTCGCGGTGGCCACCGAGGTGTTCGCCGAATCCGGCTACTCCGGGGCCCGGGTAGACGAGATCGCCGAACGCACCCGCACCACCAAGCGGATGATCTACTACTACTTCGGCGGAAAAGAAGGGCTCTACCTCGCGGTTCTGGAGAACGCCTACCGCGGTATCCGCCAGGCCGAGCAGAAGCTGACCGTCGACCACCGCGATCCCGTCGAAGCGATCCGCCGTCTCGCCGAGGTCACCTTCGATCACCACATCGCCCACGACGAGTTCATCCGGCTGGTGTCGATCGAGAACATCCACCGGGGTGAGTTCATCCGCAAGCTCGCCGACCTGCCCCAGTTGTCGACACCGGCGACATCGCTCCTCGACGAGATCCTCACCGACGGACGCGAGAGCGGCGTGTTCCGCGACGACGTCACCGCACTCGACGTGCACCTGGTGATCAGCTCCTACTGCGTGTTCCAGGTCGCCAATCGGTACACCTTCGGCTACCTGTTCAGCGTTGACCTCACCGAGGTCTCGCAGCGCGCTCACCTGCGCCGAATGATCGGCGACGTGGTGGTCGGCTGGCTCACCAGCGCGACCTGATCCGACGAATTCGGCGGCGACGATCCGGACCTGCGGGACCGCCGCCGACCTCCCCATCCGAAACCAGGGGACGAATTCCTTCCCCGAGGTTCAGAGTCCTCCCCGTGAAACTTCCCGGGGAGGACTCCAAGAGTAGGGGAAGGATCTTCTTCCCCTACTTTTTGCGAGCCGTGAGTAGCACCTCGCCGACACGGCGCGGGAAGCCGTACTCCAGCGCCTGAGCGATACCGATCACATGAAAGTCTTGACGCGACGAGGGTCACAGTGCTCTACTCATTTGCGAACGTACTAGTTCGTACATTACGGAGGCACCATGACAACGAGCACCGGTAGCTATCTCGTCGGCCTCATCGGCACCGGAGTAGGCCCGTCGCTGACCCCCTCGATGCATATGGCAGAGGGCCGGGCGCAGGGGATGGACTACGTCTACCGCACCATCGACCTCGACACCCTCGGCATCGCACCTGCCCGCGTCGGAGAGGTGCTGCGCTGGGCTCGTTCGCTCGGCTTCGACGCCGTCAACGTCACCCACCCGTGCAAACGACTGGTGCTCGATCACCTCGACGCGGTGGACCCGGTGGCCGCAACCCTCGGCGCGGTGAACACGGTTCGGTTCACCGACCACGGAACCATCGGATACAACACCGACACAACAGGTTTCGCGCACGGTTTCGCCGAGGGCCTGCCCGGCGCGGCGCTCGACGACGTCGTGCTGGTGGGTGCCGGCGGAGCGGGAACCGCGGTAGCCGACGCAATGGCGCGGTTGGGCAGCACACACCTCACCGTGGTCGACATGGACGTGGATCGCGCCACCGCGCTGGCCACCGAACTCGCCGCGCGATACCCGCTCGTCCGCATCGACGCATCGGCATTCGACAAGTTGTCGATGCTGCTGCCCGAGGCAACCGGCGTCGTGCACGCCACCCCCACCGGGATGGCCGAACACCCCGGAATGGCGTTTCACGCCGGGCTGCTGCATCCCGCGCTCTGGGTCGCCGACATCGTCTACCGCCCCCTCGACACCGCACTTCTCCAGGCAGCCCGCAGGGCCGGTTGCCGCACCCTCGACGGTGGCCACATGGCCGTTCACCAGGCCGTCGACGCATTCGCCCTGATCACCGGGACAGTCCCGGACGCCCACCGCATGTCCCGCCACTTTCGCGCACTCGTCGCAAACCCGTCCTGAACACACCTCATCCAGAGCACAATCACCGTCAAGGAGTCCACGCCATGACCACCATCGACAACCCGAGCACGGAAGACATTCCGGTGCGCACCCCGAAACGAGCTGCGCTGGCCAGCTTCATGGGCAGCGCCGTGGAGTACTACGACTTCTTCCTGTTCGGGTCGGCGGCCGCACTGATCTTCCCGCACATCTTCTTTCCCGACGATGACGGCGCCGCCCTGGTCATGTCGTTCATGACGTTCGGGTTCGCCTACATCGCCCGGCCGATCGGCGCCCTGGTGCTCGGCCACTTCGGCGACCGTATCGGACGCCAGCGGGTGTTGATGTTCACGCTCGTCCTGATGGGATTGTCGACGTTCCTCATCGGATGCCTGCCGACCTTCGGCCAGATCGGCTGGTTCGCGCCGGCACTGCTGGTGATCTGCCGACTCATGCAGGGCTTCTCGGCCGCCGGCGAGCAGGCCGGGGCGAGTTCGCTGACGCTCGAACACTCCCCCGATCATCAGCGCGCCTTCTACACCTCGTGGACGCTCACCGGTACGCAGGGCGGTCTCATCCTGGCGTCGCTGATCCTCATCCCGTTCATGTCGCTGCCCGACGACGCCAAGTACTCGTGGGGCTGGCGCGTCCCGTTCTGGCTGTCCGCAGTCGTGGTGCTCATCGCCTATTTCATCCGCCGAGAATTGCACGAGACCCCGCAGTTCGCCGAGGCCAAGGAGGCCGGCACCATCGCGCGCATGCCGCTCGTCCCGTTGCTGCGCAACCATTGGCGTGACGTGCTGCGCGTGATCTTCTGCGCCTTCATCGCCGCGGTGTCCACGGTGTTCGCCAATCTCGCCCTCGCCTACGGCAAGAAGGTGGGCCTCGAGGCCGACCTCACCCTGTGGCTCGTCGTCGTCGCCAACATCGGCGCGCTGATCACCCAGCCGATGTTCGGCAAACTCGCCGACCGGATCGGCCGCAAGCCGGTGTTCATCTACGGCGCAGTCGCGTCGGCGGTGCTGATGCCCTTCTACATGCTCTCGATGAGCCAGGACAATCACCTGATCACCTTCGCACTGGCAATCGCGACATTCTCCTTCGGTTACGCCGCCGCCAACGCCGTCTGGCCGTCGTTCTACGGGGAGATGTTCTCCACCGAGGTCCGCTTCTCGGGCATGGCCATCGGCACCCAGCTCGGCTTCCTGATGGCCGGTTTCGCACCGTCGATCGTCGCGGCCATGGGCGGCGTGCGCGTAGGCGGATGGACAGTGATCAGCCTGTTCACCGCGGTCGTCTGTGCGATCGCGGCGGCCGCGGCGCTCACCGCACGCGAGACCAAGGACATCCCCACCGACCAGCTCGGACACGCCGATGCCGAACCGGTCAAAGAGCTTGTCCATCAGTGACTTCCGCCCACCACCGTTTTCAGGTCGGCCCGGTCGACCACTCACTTTCCGAGGTACGTCATGACCACGATCATCAACACCGATCCCGACAGCGCATCGGCCACCCAGGCCCAGATCAACACCGAGATCGCCGCCATCGAGACCGCCTATCAGCACACGGGGGTGGAGGAGACCCAGCCGCGGCTGGACTATCCGCCCTACCGCAGCAGCCTGCTGCGTCATCCCACCAAAGACCTGCATCACGCCGATCCCGAGGACATCGAACTGTGGACTCCGGCGTTCGGTACTCGTGATGTGCATGCACTCGAATCGGATCTGACAATCCAGCACAACGGCGATCCGATCGGTGAGCGGCTCATCGTCACCGGCCGCGTCCTCGACGGTGACGGTCGACCGGTTCGCCGGCAGCTCGTCGAGGTGTGGCAGGCCAACGCCGCCGGACGCTACGTCCACAAACGCGACCAGCACCACGCGCCCATCGACCCCAACTTCACCGGTGTCGGCCGATGCCTGACCGACGACGACGGCTGGTACAAGTTCACCACGATCAAACCCGGACCCTACCCCTGGAAGAACCACCACAACGCGTGGCGTCCGGCGCACATCCACTTCTCGCTGTTCGGAACCGAATTCACCCAACGCATGATCACCCAGATGTACTTCCCCGGCGATCCGCTGTTCACACTCGATCCGATCTATCAGTCGATCACCGATCAGAAGGCGCGCGACCGTCTGGTGGCCACCTACGACCACGACGTGGCCACCCATGAGTGGTGCACCGGATATCGTTGGGACATAGTACTTTCCGGTACCAATCGCATCGCGTTCGAAGAAGAGTGAGGACCATACGATGAGTGCACTGCTAGCCGCGACCCCCGGCCAGACGATCGGCCCCTTCTACGGATTCGCGCTACCTTACGACCGCGGCGACGAACTGGTTCCGCCGCGGACACCCGGCGCGATCCGGTTTCACGGCACCGTCACCGACGGTGACGGAAAGCCTGTGCCCGATGTGATGCTCGAGATCTGGCAGGCCGACGCCGACGGCGCCATTCCCGGCGTACCCGGGTCGCTGCGGCGCGACGGCTGGACGTTCACCGGGTGGGGACGTGGACCGACCGACGACGCAGGCGACTTCTCCTTCACCACAGTCGAACCCGGCGCAGTGAAACCCGGTCATGCGTCGTTCATCATGGTCACCGTCTTCGGCCGCGGGTTGCTCAACCGCCTGTTCACCCGAGCCTACGTGCCGGGACCGGCACTCGAGACCGACCGACTGCTCCAGTCCGTGCCCGTGGATCGACGTCACACTCTCATCGCCGAGCGCGACGAGAACGGCCTCCGCTTCGACATCCGACTCCAGGGCGACGACGAGACCGTCTTCCTGGCCTACCCGGGAATATGACCGACCTGTTCTGGCCCGGGGATCACCGCGCGGGCGACCTGATGTCGGATGCGGCGTTCGTGAATGCTCTTGTCACCATTGAGAATGTGTGGCTACGCTGCCTGGTCGACGGCGGCGTCGCACCCGCCGATGCTGCCGTCGACCTGACGCGCTTGCTCTGCGCCGACGACGTCGAGCAACTCGCTGCCGGTGCGGAGCGCGACGGGAATCCGGTGACCGGACTGGTCGCATTGCTCCGAGATCGCGCGCAAGGCATTGCCGCACAGTGGATTCACCGGGGACTCACCAGCCAGGACGTCGTCGACACCGCACTGATGCTGTGCCTGCGGGATGCCGTCGCCCAGGTCCGCAGAGATGTGAACGAGCAGATTCGCGTCCTGTCCGGGCTCGTCGAGAAGTATCGCGATGCGCCGATGCTCGCCCGCACACTCACCCAGCCCGCGCTCCCGAGTACCGTCGGGAAGAAGTTCGCGGTGTGGTTGTCGGGCGTGCTCGATGCCGTGTCGACACTGGATTCCGTGCCGCGGTTCGCCGTGCAGATGGGTGGTGCGGCAGGCACGTTGGCTGCGACCACCGAGCTGACCGGCTCCCCGGACGCGGCGGTCGCGCTGTCTGACGCTCTCGCCGATCGGCTCGGTCTGGCACGCTCGCTGCCGTGGCACACCACGCGTGCGCCGATCACCCGGGTCGGCGATGCCCTGGTCGGCTGCACCGACGCCTGGGGCCACATCGCCGACGATGTCCTCGTCGGGAATCGTAGTGGGATAGGTGAATTGGCCGAGGGTGCGGGCGGCGGATCGTCGACCATGCCACACAAGAGCAATCCCATGCTCTCCGTACTCATCCGCCGCGCCGCACTTGCCGCGCCCGCCCTGGGCGCGACACTGCACCTCGCGTCGGCGAGCAGCATCGATGAGCGCACCGACGGTGGCTGGCACGTGGAGTGGTCCACCTTGCGTACCGTGGCCCGACGCACCGTCGTCGCGGCGGGACAATCAACAGACCTGCTCAGTGGGCTGCGCGTCGACGCCGACCGCGCTCGCGCCACTCTCGAAGCAGCACAGGGCATTCTCACAGAGCAGACAACGATGGCCGACCTCGCCGGCCACGCACCTGCGGGAACCTACCTCGGCGCCGTCGACATTCAGATCGACACCATCCTCGACCGTGCCCGCCACCACCTGAAGGAGTCGTCGTGACCAGAGCCGAATCGACCTACGACGCCGGCATGTCGGTGCGCCGCGAGGTGCTCGGCAATGAGCACGTGGATCGTGCCGTCGCAGCCACCACCGGGTTCACCGAGGACTTCCAGGATCTCATCACCCGGTACGCGTGGGGCGAGATCTGGACCCGCCCCGGGCTGGATCGAAAAGCGCGGTCGATGATCACACTGACCGCCCTCATCGCCCGTGGTCATCACGAAGAGTTCGCGATGCACGTGCGCGCCGCCCTGCGCAACGGGCTGACCCCCGACGAGATCAAAGAAGTGATCCTGCAGAGCGCGATCTACTGCGGCGTCCCGGATGCGAACACGGCCTTCCGGATCGCGTCGGGTGTCCTCGCGGAGGAGGGGTGAGGAGGCCAGATGCTCCAGCGCTGTCACCGAACGGTCTCCGCGAACCGGGCGGCCAGAAATGCGAAGACACGCAACCAGGCATCCGCCGACGCTTCGGCGTCGTAGGACATTCCGACAATACGCACCAACGCGGGCGGCACCTGGTCGTCGAGATGGTTCGCGAAGCTGTGCCCTATTCCCGGGTACGTCTTCGTGTCGTGCTCGATCCCGTACTTGTCCAGCTTCCGGTTGAGACGCCGCTCCCCCTGCGGCACAAAGACATCGCGGGAACCGAACGACGCCACGACCGGGCTCCACGATGATCACTGCTCGGCAGTCCCCGGAGGTCGGATGAGTTGTCAAGGTGCGGTATCGCAAGGCCAGGGAAGGGAAGTAGCCGCGCGGTGCTCCGGCGGTGCGTATTTCGTGTGATTCCCTGGGTCCTCGCCTTGTCCGGACCCGATCGTCTGATTGCGACATCCGACGTCAGGTCGTGTCGGGCGTGTCTCAATCGTAGGCGAACCGACTGGTCTGGCATTGTCATCGCAGCGCCCCATCGACGCTGTCGCACTGATCCGAGCAGGGAATTCTGAAACGCGATCGCGTGCTCAGCGCTCTATCCACCGTTGCGCCAGCGTCGCTGTCCATTCTTCGACGGCGTCGACCGCACCGGGTGGCGAATCGACGATGACGAGCTCGCTGACACCGAGATCCTCGAGCGCACCGAGATCAGCGTGCGACGGCGACCGGAGTGCGACGGCGACGTGAAGGTCGTCAGCCGAGCGGTCGCGCTCGGCGCAGTGCGCTCGCAGCGTCGCCACACGGTCGGCCACCTCATCGAGTCCGTCGACGTTGAAGCCGTACCACCCGTCGGCCCATTCGGCGACGCGCGTCAACGCACGATCACTGTTGCCGCCGAGGATGATCGGCAGGTGACGTTGCGTTGGCTTCGGGTTGACGCGCACACCCCGGAAGGACACGAACTCCGATTCGACGGAAGCGATCTCGTCGGTCCACAGTGCGCGCATCGCCGCGACATACGCCGCCGTCCGTTGTCCCCGACGTTCGAACGGAACACCCAGCGCGTCGAATTCTTCGCGGGACCAACCGATCCCCACACCGAGTGTGAACCGTCCGCCGCTGAGCCGATCCAGCGACGCCACCTGCTTGGCCATGATCACCGGATTGTGTTCCGGCAACAGCAGGACGCCCGTGGCCAACCGGATCGTCGACGAATGGGCAGCGGCAAACATGAGGCATGCCATGGGATCGAGCCAGTCGGCCTCGGCAGGCACCGCAATCCGTCCGTCAGGAGTGTACGGATACCGCGACACCGGATCGTCGACCATGACCACGTGCTCACCACACCACAGCGTCGCAAACCCCAGGGCCTCCGCGTGACGGGCGGTGGCCGCGATGATGGCGGGGTCCGCACCGGTACCGATTCCCAGTGCGTGCAGTCCTATTCGCATGGCGTCAACCCTAGCGATCAGTGACCGCGAGGACGATGATGCGGTCCGCACGGCGACGACCGGCCGATTCGCTTTGAGATAGTTCCCGCGGGGCGGTACTCCTACGACTGCGGGTGTCTGAGCGTAGAAGGACAACTCCTTGTCGTTGGTGTGTTGCCCGTCCGACAGGGCCATGTCGAATCCCAATTGCTTCGCACGTTGGTAGGCCCTGGTCATGTCGTCGAGCGAGGCGACCTGGATGTTGAGGTGTCGGCGGGAACCGCAGAATCGGATTCCAACTGTCTGGCAGCATGCTCGTGCCGACGGTCGGCACGACGACGAGCACGGCAGCCAGGACCCCGATACTGGCTGCGGCACTTCGCAGAGCGCGCGCTGAACCAATCGGTGCTCCAACTGACGGGTTCACGGCTCAGGAGGCCTCCTCAGCCTGAGCCGTCCTGTCCAACGACGCCCAGATTCCCTGCTTCGGACAGCGAGTCATCGGGATCGAACTCGCTCGCAAGCTCGCCAAGGAATGGCTCGACTACCGATTTGATCCCGCCTGCCCATCTGCCGAGAAGGTCGGCCAGCTGGGTCGCAACCGGAAACCAGCCCCACACACCGAGTGGTGCCGATCCGAAGTCCACCACTCCAGGGGACTTATCCGGTTGTCGCCGGAATCAGGGGATGACGTTGTGCGGGACCAGATCTCCGATGTTCGTCGGTGGGAGTGCGCGAACAACTGCCATGATCGCCTCGCACACCGGTGCTGTTGGCACACCAGTCTCGCAGACGTAATTGCCCAGTTTGTCCCAGTTCTCACAGTGGCCGACGAAACAGTAGGTCAACCCGTCGGCACTGCGACTCCACGGTGGCGTCGGCGGCTTTGGCACATTGACGTGATCGGCTGACGCCACCGGTGCGCCGATCGCCGCCATCACGGCCACACCTGCGGTCCCGATCAACACCCGTAGTTTCATGGATTTCACGCGCTCCTCCTCGGCGTATGTCCAGCCATCCGATCAGCCCACAAACCCCACGGGAAAGACCAGTTTGGCCTAGGGGTATCGGCGCAGACTATACGGGCAGCTCAGGGCCCCAGCGTCAGCGCGCGCTTCTCGTTTCTCACAGTCGTCGTCGTTACGGATCAACTCAACTAGACGCGGATCTCACCCTTCTCCGTTATTGTCTGTCGTACAAACTTGTTTGCCGTACAAACACGGAGTCGGAGTGCCCCAGGACCAGGCGTCGCGTCGTGCCAGCCGCAGCACCGGCAGGCAGACCCGTAAGACGTTGCTGCGGGCCGCCGACGAGGTGTTCCGCGAACACGGCGAGACGGCACCGGTCGCGCAGATCTGCGCGCGGGCCAACACCTTTCCCAACCAGGTGACGTACTACTTCGGCTCCAAGGAGCACTTGTTCGTCGAGGTGGCGTGTGCCGCGGTGCTCCGCGCCGGCAGGCATGCCGAGGAGTCGGCGGCCGCGGCGATCACCGTGCGCGCCTACGCCGAGACACTCGTGACCACGCTCCTCGGCCCGGAAGCCAGAGCGGTCGAGATGTTCACCACGGCGATGCTCTTGGGCGCGCAACGACCCCAGTCGAAGGCGCTCATCGCGGACACGCTGCGATTGCTGCACGAACGCGGCGAACAGGCCCTGATGAACACGCTGGTGCGCACCGGATGGCAGTTGCGCGCCTCGATCGGTGTCGAGGCCAAGGCGTTCTGGTCGGCGATCTTCGGTCTGGTGATCCAGAAGCCGGTCACCGACGACGCACTCGACCACACCCTCGCCGATGCGGTGACCGTGATCTTCACCAACCTCGGAATCTCGGAGGACGTGCTGAGCGCTCGGCTCGGTGGTCTCGACAAGCTCGACCAGCGGGAGGCACCCGACCAGCGAGGGGCACCCGACCAGCGGGGGGCACCCGACCAGCGGGGGGAACTCGACCCGTGGGAGGCACCCGACCCGTGGGAGGCACCCGACCCGTGGGGGGAACTCGACCAGCAGGGGGAATCCGACCAGCGGGGGGAACTCGACCAGCGGGAGACACCCGACCAGCGAGAGGAACCCGACCAGCGAGAGGAACCCGACCAACGGGAGGCACCCGACCAGCGGGAGGCACCCGACCAGCGGGAGGCACCCGACCAGCGAGGGGAACCCGACCACCACCGAAAGGCAACTCGATGACCTCCACCGCCCCCACCACGCACCCGCAGCCGCATGTGACGCACACGGTGTTCAACCAGTCGGCCCCACGTGTCGACGTCAACGAGTACGAGCTCGATCATGTTCTGCAGGAATCGATCCGGCGCCACGATGCCGGCTGGGCCGAAGCGGAGCTACGCGAGGTGGGCGCCCTCGTCGGCAGTGCCGAGTTCCAGCACGACGCACAGCTGGCGAACGCGATCACACCGGTGCTGCACACCTTCGACCGGTGGGGCAACCGGATCGACGAGGTGGAATATCACCCCAGCTATCACCGCATCATCTCCGCAGCCGTTGCCCACGGCGCACACACCCGGTGCTGGGCCGATCCACAACCCGGCTCGCACGTCGCCCGCGCGGGAGTGTTCATGCTCTTCGGGCAGATCGAACCCGGACACGCCTGCCCCGTCTCGATGACGCACGCCGTGATCCCCTCGCTCGAACTGCAGCCCGAAGTGGCCGCACAGTGGGTGCCGAAGGCGTTGTCGCGCAGCTATTCCCCCGACCTCGGCGCCGACAAGGCGTCGGCGATCTTCGGTATGTCGATGACCGAGAAGCAGGGCGGGTCCGACGTGCGGGCCAACACCACCGTCGCCCGCCCGGTCGGCGTGGGCGGGCCCGGCGCGGAGTATCTGCTCACCGGACACAAGTGGTTCTGCTCGGCCCCGATGTCGGATGCGTTTCTCGTCCTCGCGCAGGCCGAAGGACCGGGCGGACAAGGGCTGTCGTGTTTCCTGCTACCTCGCGTACTGCCCGACGGCACCCGCAACGTGTTCCGCATCCAGCGACTCAAGAACAAGCTCGGCAACAAGTCGAACGCGTCGAGCGAGATCGAACTCGACGGCACCGTGGCGCTGATGGTCGGCGAACCGGGACGCGGGGTGCGCACCATCATCGAGATGGTCGCCCAGACCCGCCTCGACTGCGTGCTGGGCAGCGCCGCAGGCATGCGGCAGGCCGTCGCGGAGGCCACCTGGCACGCACGGCACCGCGCCGCCTTCGGCGCCACCCTCGCCGACCAGCCCGCGATGGCCGCGGTACTCGCAGATCTCGCCCTGGAATCCGAGGCGGCCACCACCACCGCCATCCGACTCGCCCGGGCCCACGACGAGGACGCCGATGACCAGGAGCGGGCATTCCGGCGCCTCGGCACCGCGGTGGCCAAGTACTGGATCTGCAAGCGCGGCCCGCACCATGCCTACGAGGCACTGGAATGCTTGGGGGGCAACGGATACACCGAAGACTTCCCGCTCGCGATGCGGTATCGCGAGCAGCCGGTGATGGCCGTGTGGGAGGGGTCGGGCAACGTGATCGCCCTCGACGTGCTGCGCGCGATGAGCCGTGAACCGGAAACGGTGGCGGCCTTCGTCGCCGAGGTCGACCTGGCCCGCGGCAGCAACACAGTCCTCGACATCCACCTCGACACGATGCAACGTCAACTACACGCACTGGCCGGCGCCGCCCCGGCCGATGCCCAACGGCGTGCCCGCGCCGTCATCGAGAGTATGGCGTTGGCGTTGGAAGCGTCACTGCTGGTGCGGTTTTCGCCTCACTCGGTGTCCGATGCCTTCATCGACGCCCGCCTGGGAGCCGATCGTCGACTCGAGTACGGCGCATTGTCGTCCGACGCCGACGTCACGTCGATTCTGGCCCGGCACTGATACCCCCGGCACCGATACTCACCGAGTCGAGGATGCGGTTACGCATCGTCGGCGCGGTGTTGGGCAGCCACATCGCCATCACCGGAGTGAACGGCGGGTCGTCGAAGGAGATCACCCTGATCTGCCTTTCGTAGAGCCATCCGGGCTGGTTGGTCACGAACGCCACCGCCTGTGGATGGGCGATGACCGACGTGTGCGGGGGCGTCCCGCGCAGCTTCGACACGATGGTCTCCGGTTCGAAACCCGCACGGCGACAATAGGACACCAGCATGTCGGTGTATTCGGGCTCGAGTTCGGAGATCACGATCTGACAGGAGGCCAGATCATTCATGCTGCACGTCTCGTTGACCGCGAGCGGGTGACGAGCGTTGACGGCCAGACGCAATTCATGTCGGGTGGCGATGGCTCCGGCCAGATCCGGCGGCGACTGCACCGACCGCGCCAGCGCCAGGTCGATCCGGCCGGCGAGGAGTTCGTCGCGGATCACGTCGGCCGACACCGGGCGCACCGTGATGGGCATCGACGCATCCTGCAACACCGCGCCCTCGATCACCTGGAACACCTCCGACGGCGCGAGTCCCGGCGTGTATCCGACGGTATAGGGATCGGGGTTGTGCGCATCGATCAGACGCACCTCCGAGGCGAGATGCGCACTGCCCGCGAGCAGCGGTACCGCCCCCTCGTAGAGGGCGGTACCCGCGGGCGTCGGAGTGAGCGAGCGGCGCGACCGGGAGAACAATTCGACCCCGAGTTGGCGTTCGAGATCCCGGATCGCCGACGACACCGCCTGCTGCGAGATGAACAGCCGCTCGGCGGCCACCCTCAGCGACGGCGACTCCACCACCTCGACGAACATCCGCAGCCGCCGCAGATCGATTTCTCGCCCATCACCCGTCACCACTCCATTATCAATCAAGCATTGACAAATGTCGCGGAATCGGTGATCGATGGTTGAGATATTTCGTTCTACAGTAATTTCTGCGCCGCGCGAACTCCAGCGCTTCGCCTCGAGGAGGCGAAACCGGACAAGCGATTCACCGGTTCGCATGTCGCAGCACAGAGGGGGCGCTACGACATGCGAACCGGGGCTCACCCTCCGGTCGATCCGGACATCACAGGCGCCACGCCATTCACAGCAGCACTCCCGGATTCAGTAATCCCCGGGGATCGAGCGCGTGTTTGATGAGCGTCGTCAGATCCATCACGTCGGGGCCGAGCTGATCGGGCAGCCACGCCTTCTTCAGTCGGCCTACGCCATGCTCCCCGGTGATCGTGCCACCCAACGAGATCGCCAGATCCATGATCTGGCCGAAGGCGTGTTGCGCGCGCTGCGATTGCGCCTCGTCGGACGGGTCGAAGACGATCAGCGGGTGCGTGTTGCCGTCGCCCGCGTGGGCGATCACCGAGATCATCACGTCGTTCTCCCGGGCGATCCCGGCCACACCGTCGATCAACGCCGGCAACGCGGGCAGCGGTACCCCCACGTCCTCGAGCAGCAACGATCCCAGCTTCTCCACCGCCGGGATCGCCGCGCGCCGAGCGGCGGTGAAGGCGTCGCCCTCGATCGGATCGTCGGTCGAGAACACCTCACTGGCTCCGTTGTCGCGAAACGCCTCCTCGATGATCGCCACCTCGGCAGCGCCGGCCGGCCCGGGGGCGTCGGATTGGGCCACCAACAGCGCCCCCGCATCCCGGTCGAGGCCCATCCGCAGCATGTCCTCCACCGCGTTGATCGACACCGCATCCATGAACTCGAGCATCGCCGGGCGGATCTTCGCGGTGATCGCCAGCACCGCCTCGCTCGCGTCATGCACCGACGCGAAGGTGCCGACCACCGTGCACGCGGCGGCTTGCGGCGGCAGCAACCGCAGGGTGACCTCCGTGACGATGCCGAGTAAACCCTCGCTGCCGACGAACAGTTTGGTCAGCGAGAGGCCCGCCGAATCCTTGAGTTGTTTGCCGCCGAGCCGGATCGCGCGCCCGTCGGCCAGCACCACTTCCAGACCCAGCACGTAATCGGTGGTGACGCCGTACTTCACACAGCACAGACCGCCGGCGTTGGTCGCCACGTTGCCCCCGATCGAGCAGATCTCGAACGACGACGGGTCCGGCGGGTACCACAGGCCGTGCGCCGCGGCCGCGGCCTTGACCTCCGCATTGAACAGCCCCGGTTGCACCACGGCCGTGCGGGTGGCGGTGTCGATGTGCAGATTCCGCATCTTCTCGGTCGAGATCATGATCGCGCCGTCGACAGCGGTGGAACCGCCCGACAAGCTGGTGCCGGCACCCCGGGTGATCAGGGGAATTCCGTGGGTGCCACACCAGCCGACGGTGGCCTGCACATCGGCGGTGGTGACCGGACGAACCAGCGCCAGCGGAGTGCCGGCCGCCGGATCCTGCGCACGATCCTGCCGGTAACCGGCCAGCACGTCGGGATCGGTGCCCACCATCTGCGGCTCGAGCGCGCTGATCAACGCGTCCAATACGGCACTGCTCATAGGGTCACCCTAGTGTCGCGTGTCGTTAATTAGTTTATGGTTCGTGGTTTGAGAGAATTGGCTATGGCGAATTCTGCGGCCCCGGCTCTTGGCCTGCGTGATG
>NZ_JBSFQF010000021.1:0-55087 GCF_053588575.1 Gordonia sp. NPDC003429 | reverse complement strand
GCAGGGCCTTTCCGTTCGACTTGCATGTGTTAAGCACGCCGCCAGCGTTCGTCCTGAGCCAGGATCAAACTCTCCATGAAAAAACACTGAAACCATAAAGTTTCAACACAATCTCAGCCAGAGAGACAAAAACCTGACCAAACAAAAACTAGCAACACCCGAACCGCTCGGGCCCGGATGTCACAAAAAAATCATCAATAGTCCAAAAATTTGGACATGTGATGCCAATCTTGGCATCAAACAATTTGTCACACACTATCGAGTTCTCAAAGAACACACACCCACCGACACCACCTCACAAGAGGCGAACTCCGATGGACTCGGTTGTTCTGTTACTACCGTGTTAACCCGTTTCCGGGCAACTTCACCAGCGTACCAGACCCGATTCCCGTCCGCAACTCTCGTTGTTGTTCGAGTGTTCGGGATTCTGGCACTCAGAGGTTCAGACCCTGAGGTCCGGACACTTTGCTTCCCCCGATTCCTGTCGGCCCCGGGGGAGTTGCTCTCTGCGGTGCAACAAGATAGTTACACACGATGGAACAGGTCGTCAAATTGCCTGTTCAGCGGCCTACGCGCGCGCCGGCAAAGCTCTTCTTGCCCCGGCGGATCACCAACCAGCGGCCACCGAGCAGATCCGTATCGGCCGGACGCCACTCGGGATCGGAGATCTTCGCGTTGTTCACGTATGCCCCACCTTCGGTGATGGCTCGACGCGCCGCCTTGTTGCTCTCCGACAGCCCGGTGTCGACGAGCAGGGAAACCATCGTGGGGCGTTCACCGGTGTACTCGGCGATCGCCGTCTCCGACAGCGCGGCGGCGAGGGTCGGTTCGTCGATCATCGACAGATCGCCACGTCCGAACAACGCCTGGCTGGCCAGTTCGACGGCCGCGGTGGCATCAGCGCCGTGGATCAGGGTGGTCAGTTCGGCGGCGAGTCGGCGCTGGGCCAGCCGCAGATGCGGTGTCTCGACGGTGGCGCGTTCGAGTTCGTCGATCTCGTCGCGTGTGAGGAACGTGAACCACTTGAGATAGCGGATCACGTCGGCGTCGGCGGTGTTCACGAAGTACTGGTACCAGGCGTAGGGACTGGTCAGTTCCGGGTCGAGCCACAGACTCCCCCCGCCGGTCGATTTGCCGAACTTCTTGCCGTCCGACGAGGTGACGAGCGGGACGGTGAGCGCATGGACCGTGGCCCCGTCCACGCGGCGCGCGAGGTCGACGCCGCCGATGATGTTTCCCCACTGATCGGACCCACCGATCTGCAGGACACATCCGTACCGCCGGTGTAGCTGCAGGAAGTCGTTGGACTGCAACAGGATGTAGCTGAACTCCGTGTAGCTGATCCCGTCGGACTCGAGGCGTCGTCGCACGGTCTCCCGCGCCAGCATCACGTTGACCGAGAAGTGCTTGCCGATGTCACGAAGGAACTCGATGACGCTCATCGGTCCCGTCCACTCCATGTTGTCGACCAGCAGTGCCCCCGCCTCCGCATCGTCGGTCGCCGCGTCGTCGAAGCGGAGGAAGCGTCGCAGTTGCGCGCCGATCCGCCCAGCCCAGCCGGCGATCGTGTCGACGGAGTTCATGGTGCGCTCGCCGATGTCGCGGGGGTCACCGATGAGACCGGTCGCTCCGCCCGCGAGGGCGATGGGACGGTGCCCGGCGAGTTGGAATCGGCGCAGGGTGAGCAGCGGAACGAGATGACCTGCGTGCAAACTCGCCGCGGTGGGGTCGAATCCCGCGTACAGGGTGACCGGTCCGTCGTCGAGGGCACGGCGCAATTCGTCGAGATCCGTGGATTGGGCGATCAGGTCGCGCCACTGCAACTCGTCGAGGATGCCCGAGCCGGTCACCGGGGTCTGGGAGATCTCAGAACTCACGCGTTCGATCTTGTCATTCCTGGATCGATTCGTGCCGTCGGCCTACCCGCCGACAAGATCGATGTGTCTCGCCGGCCTCCCGGCCGACGGGGCGCCCCGGTCACTGTTGCGCGATCAGGCGCTGGTGTTCGGCCTCGTCGACGGGACGTGCCTCATCGGCGAGCATCACCGGGATGCCGTCGGCATCGATCCGGTAGGCGATCCGGAGCCGCGGGTTGTACAGCTCGTCGCCCGCATCGAGCAGCGGTCCGAGGTCCTGTGGGCAGACCAGTCGCTCCCGGACGATCGGATCCAGTGAGTGCGCGCGCGAAGCCATCGTCGGCACGTCCCTTCGTCGAGTGGCAGTGGAGATGTGGTCGCACGTTGTTGGCGATGTGACCTCGGAAACCACCCTAGCGGCCGCCATCTGAGGGGCTGACCGCGTCAGCGTGCCACCGAGATCTCGTCGGCGTCACCGGTGCCCTCGATCACCGTGTCGGCCCAGTCCAGTCGGGCGGCCGCCGTGCGGGTGTAGCGGCGATATCGTCCGTCGGTGTCGCGATACCAGATCTTGGCGCCGGGACGCGGAATACCTTCGCGGGCGAATTCGCCCGCGAGCGGTCGGTACGACTCCGACACGGGGATTGCGCGCACCACCCTGATGAGATGGGGTCGGGCGGCTGCGGGCAATGCACCCAACCCGACGCGCAACTGGGTGACGGTCAGCGCGTCCACCCCGATGTCGGTCCGCATCGTGACCGCGGCGACCGCCAGTTGCCGGCCGGGCCGGCCGACGCCGTAGACCACCACCTGGTCCACGCCGCGGATGCGTGATAGCGCCTGTTCGATGGGCGGCAGATACACGGGTCCGGCAGTGGATCGAACCACACTGTCCGCGGACCCCATGAACCACAGGTCGTCGTCGGAGTCGCGCCGGAACAGATGGCCGCTGACCTCCCACCGGTCGTTCTCGGCGAACACGCCGCGCAGCACTGTGGTGGCGGCTTCCGAGCGCGTCCGGGCGCGGGCGAGCAGCATGCCCACCTCATCGGTGTCGGTGCGGCGCACGAACCCGCGCTCCCCCACCGTCAGCCGTTCGGAATCCAGGTCGAAACCCGCCAGTGCGACGGGATTGGTCTCGGGCAGCGGCCGGCCCATCGAACCCGCCTTGTCGCCGGCCACGTTGGCGAGGATCGCGGTGCCGTCGGCGGTGGCGAAGAACTCCAGCACGTGGGCGCGGGGGAACCGGTCGACGAGTTCGTCCCACAGTCCGGCAGGCAATCCCGATCCCATGAACAGTCGGATCGGGTTGTGTTCGCTGATGCGGAACTCGTCGGAGCGGACGATCTCCCGCATCATCGTCCACGTGTAGGACACCACGGTGACGCCGTATCGCGGCACCTCGGTGGCAAACGTGGCCGGATTGATGCCGGTGGACAGCGCGATCCGAGAGCGTCCGACGACCGTTGCGCCCAGAGTGGTGAGCAAACCCGACGCATGGTGCAGCGGAGGTAGGCAGTAGACGGTGTCACGGTCGGTGAGCGCTGCGGCCGATGCCGCGCCGAACGCCGACATGGCGAAGCGATGGTTGGTCACGGGCCACGGCTTGAGCACACCCTGCGACCTGGTGAAGAGGATGAAGGCCAGGTCGCCGGCGAGGCCCGGGTCGGCTCGGTACCACACCGGAATCTCGACGTCGTCGGGGTCGATGCGTTCCATGTCGATAATCGACTCGCCGTCGGCGCGATCGATGACCCGTGAATCGCCGCTGCCGCCGCCCAGGACCAGTACGCGGTCGCTGCTCGCGGCGGCCTGGTCGAGGTGTGTGGGGTCCGAGATCACCGCTCGGCACCCCGAGAGCTGGAGCATCGCACCGATGTCGGAGTCGCCGGCCAGAAGCACCGCGACGGCACCGAGCCGCGAGAGCGCCGCTACCGCGACCAATGCGCTCGGCCGGGTCTCCATCAGCACGCCGACGTGTTCGCCCGGCCGCAGCCCGCAGCGGATCAGTCCGGCGACGACGTTGTCGATCCGGACGCTGACCTGGGCGTGGGTCAGTACGCGACTCTCGAAGAGGAACAGCTCGCGTTCGGCACCCCATTCGGTGTTCTCCGACATGAGTTTGCCCAGCGATATCCGTGTCCCGGACTGGATCTGACCCAGCCGGAACAGACGCGGGACGGTACGCACCGACTCCCGCGCCACCGCCTGCGAGGTGCGCTGCAACGCCCCCGCCATGCCGATGAGGTCACGTGACGCACCTGCGCCGGCATCGGCGATGGCTCCGATGCCGTGGGTGATCCGCGACACCATCCCGACGCCGGTCCCGTGGGCGTCGGTGGGCAGCGCCATGCGTTCGATCTGTTCTGCCTCCGGACCCAGTCCTTCCTGCCAGTTGATCCACTGAGCAGTGGTCGGCCAGGTTCGCGTACCCGAGGCGCTACCCACCACGAGCCCGAAATGTCCTACCGGAAGCCGTGATTCGTAGACAGCGGCCCCCGGGGCCGCCCGCACGATACCGCGCACCGCGACCGGCTGCCCGATGTCGTCGACCTCACCGACGAATGCCAGTACGGGGCAGGTGATCTCGGCGAGCGTCACCAGGTCTCCGTTGATCACGAATCCGCCGGACACCATCCGGTTGTGCGCGACGAATTGCCGGAGGAGTTCGGCGATGGCCGGCCCCGACCACGCCACCCATCCCTCGGCTTCGAGAAATCGGCGCTGATCCTCGCGTGGCAGCAACGCGTCGCGGTCGTGCAACTGGCGCAGGAAATCCAGCCGACTTCGGGCCGTCTTCACCGGATCGAGCATCTGGAAGCCGATGCGAGCGAGCCAACTCGGCACAAAAAGATGCGGAAAAACCTTGTCGGCCAGCATTTCCGCGCCGGGAACCACGAGGTTGGCGGGTAGTCCGAGCGGGAGTGCGGCAAGTACGTCGACCGGACTGCCGAACGTGACGACGCTGGTCACCCCCGCCGACCGACGTAGCGCGACCGCCTGATAGGCGAACATGCCGCCCTGGGAGTACCCGGCGACGTGTACGTCGCGGCCGGTGCTCTCGATGATGAAGTCGATCGCCTCGTTCACCGCGACGATGTGGTCGGCGAGATTGCGTTCCATCCCGCCCTCTTCGGTGTCGGGTGAACCGAAGTCGATGACCCAGGGAGTGATGCCGCTGCGGTGCAGCACCGACACCGCCCCATAATGCTCGGTGACGTCATAGACGTTGGCCGACACCATCATCGGCGGAATGAGCACGATGTTGGGCCCGGCGTAGGACTCATCCGGGAAATAGCGACGTAGCCGGAACATCGCGGTGGTCTCGGCGACGATGAACGGCGCGGGTTCCGTACCCGTCTGCAGTCCGCCGTACCGAAGTACCTCGAGTCCGTTCTGCGCGGTCGCGAGAACACGGTCGAGAAGTTCGCCGAACGCCACGATCCCCTCCCCTCGTCGACTCTCGTCCGCGCGGACGACCACTCACGCGGTGATGCAGATCACTCTACCCATGCGTGGCGAGATGCCTCGCAACGGCAGGGTCTCACTCGGGTCGACCGGTGGCAGTCCACCCGGCGCGCTGCCGCGACACCCGCTCGGACAACACCTCGAGCTGACGCGCGACCTGAGACGACGCGGTGCCGCCGTGCGCATCACGTGACTCGATGGAGCCGCGAACGGTCAGCACCTCGCGCACCCGAGGTGTCAGTGCGGGATCGATCGACGCGAACGTCGCGTCGTCGAGCTCGTCGAGTCCCACCCCACGCTCCTCGGCCGCGCGTACACATGCCCCCGCGAGCTCATGTGCCACCCGGAACGGCACGCCCTCGCGCACCAGCCACTCGGCGATGTCGGTGGCCAGGGTGAAGCCCGCCGGCGCCAGCTCTGCCATCCGATCGGTGTGGAATTCGAGGGTGGCGACGAGGCCGGTGACCGCGGGCAACAACACTTCGAGCTGGGCCACCGCGTCGAAGACCGGTTCCTTGTCCTCCTGCAGATCCCGGTTGTAGGCCAGCGGCAGGCCTTTGAGGGTCGCCAGCAGCCCGGTGAGGTCACCGATCAGCCTGCCCGCCTTGCCCCGGGCGAGTTCGGCGACGTCGGGATTCTTCTTCTGCGGCATGATCGAGCTGCCGGTGGACCAGGCGTCGGCGAGCGTCACGTAGCCGAATTCGGAAGTGCTCCAGAGGATCACCTCCTCCGACAAGCGGGACAGGTCCACCGCGATCATGGCGAACACGAAGGCGGCCTCGGCCGCGAAGTCGCGCGAGGACGTCGCATCGATGGAGTTCTCGGCAGCCGAGTCGAATCCGAGGTCGGCTGCGATCGCCTCCGGGTCGAGTCCCAGGGACGATCCGGCGAGCGCACCAGAACCATACGGCGACACCGCGATTCGCCGATCGGCGTCGGCGAGGCGGTCGACGTCGCGGAGCAGCGGCTGGGCGTGGGCGAGGAGTTGATGCGCCAGCAGCACCGGCTGCGCCGCCTGCAGGTGGGTTTTTCCGGGCATCACGGCGTCGGGGTGCGCGCGCGCCTGCCCCATCAGCGCCTCGACCACGTCGAGTACATCACCGGCCACCCGGCGGATCGCGGCCCGCAGCCACATCCGGAACAGGGTGGCCACCTGATCGTTGCGCGAGCGTCCGGCACGCAGCCGGCCGCCGAGTTCGACACCCACGCGGTCGATGAGACCCCGTTCGAGCGCGCCGTGGACGTCTTCATCCGACGGTGCCGCCACAAATGTCCCGTCTGCGACGTCGCGGGCGAGCCGGTCGAGTCCGTCGAGCATGGCGGCGAGATCGGCGTCGCCGAGCAGGCCCGCCTTGTTCAGCACACGGGCATGCGCCTTGGACGCCTCGATGTCGAACGGCGCCAGCACCCAGTCGAATTGGGTGGACTTGCTCAGCGCGGCCATCGCCGCCGCGGGACCGTCGGCGAAGCGCCCACCCCACAACGAGCCCTCGTTGGTGGTGCCCCCGGAAGCTGCGTCAGAGGCGGCGGTCGACGGTTCTGTGTCACTCACCGATCAGATCCCGCTTCGCCGCGATCTTCGACGACAACCCGTGCAACTCGACGAAGCCCTTCGCGTACGACTGATCGAAGCTGTCGCCTTCGTCATAGGTGGCCAGGTTGAAGTCGTAGAGCGACTCGGCGCTGCGCCGGCCGTTGACCGCGATGTGGCCGCCGTGCAGGGTGAGCCGGATGTCGCCGCTGACGTGCTCCTGGGTGGAATCGACAAACGTGTCCAGCGACCGCTTCAGCGGCGAGAACCACAGTCCGTCGTACACGAGTTCGGCCCATTTCTGATCGGTGCGACGCTTGAAGCGTCCGAGTTCACGCTCCAGCGTGACATGTTCGAGTTCCTCGTGGGCCGTGATCAGCACCATCGCGCCCGGCGCTTCGTAGACCTCACGGCTCTTGATGCCGACGAGACGGTCTTCGACGACGTCGAGGCGTCCGACGCCTTGGGCCCCGGCGCGCCGATTGAGTTCCTCGATGGCGCCGAGCACGCTGACCGGTCGACCGTCGATGGCGATCGGGCGGCCCTTGTCGAAGGTGATGATGACCTCGTCGGGGGCCTCCCAATTGATCGTCGGGTCCTCGGTGTAGCTGTAGACGTCCTTGGTGGGCGCGTTCCACAGGTTCTCCAGGAAGCCGGTCTCCACCGCGCGTCCCCACACGTTCTGGTCGATGGAGAACGGCGACTTCTTGGTCACGCTGATCGGGATGGCGTTCTCCTCGGCGAAGGCGATGGCCTTCTCCCGGGTCCAGGCGTAGTCGCGCACCGGTGCGATCACCTCGAGATCGGGTGCCAGGGAGGCGAATCCGACCTCGAAGCGCACCTGATCGTTGCCCTTGCCGGTGCAGCCGTGGGCGACCACGGTGCCGCCGTGATCGCGCGCGGCGGTGACGAGGTGCTTGGCGATGAGCGGCCGCGAGAGCGCCGAGACCAGCGGATAGCGGTCCATGTACAGCGCGTTCGAGGTGATCGCCGGAAGGCAGTAGTCGTCGGCGAATTCGTCGCGTGCGTCCACCAGTACCGCTTCGACGGCACCGCAGTCGAGGGCACGCTGCCGCACCACCTCCATGTCTTCGCCGCCCTGGCCGAGGTCGAGCGCGACCGCGACCACCTCCTTGCCGGTCTCCCGGCCGATCCAACTGATCGCGACCGACGTGTCCAGGCCGCCGGAATATGCGAGTACGACGCGTTCCGCCATGGTGATGTGAGCTCCTTGCGTTCTTTGTCCGACATCCATCATCGGACGTCGCGCCCGGTTGCGCCGGGCGGCATGTATGGGGGGTGCGGTCGCAGGCGACCGCGCTGGGGTGGGGCCTCGGGTCGGCCGGTGGGCCGGGACTGCGGCGTGACCGCAGGTCGGGCTACACGAGGCCCTCGATTCGTCGGGCGAGTTCGGTCCCGTCGACCGGTTCCCGGGCGCACACGAAGATGGTGTCGTCGCCGGCGATGGTGCCGACCACGTCCGGCAGCGACGCACGGTCGATGGCGCTGGCCAAGTAGTGCGCGGCGCCGGGCGGAGTGCGCAGCACCGCCAGGTTGCCGCTGGCGTCGGTGGACACCAGCAGTTCGGTGAGCAGCCGCGACAGGCGGTGGGTGCCGCCGAACACGCCGCGAACCGGGGACCCGTCCTCGGGAACCACGTACACACCCATCCCGCCGTCGGCGGCACGGAGTTTGACCGCGCCGAGCTCCTCCAGGTCGCGCGACAACGTGGCCTGGGTGGCGTCGACGCCGTGCTCGGCGAGCAGGTGCTGCAGTTCGGTCTGGCTGTGCACCTGGTGGTTCGCCAGGGTGTCGACGATGAGGGCGTGACGTCCGGCCCGCGTGGTGGCCAGGCGGCCCTCACCGTTTTCGGTGGACGGATGGTGGTTGGATTCGGTCATTGTTGCTCCAGCAGCCAGATGAGCAACGCCTTCTGGGCGTGCAGTCGGTTTTCGGCCTCGTCGAACACCGCGCTCGCGGGGCCGTCGATCACCTCGTCGGTGATCTCGTCGCCGCGGTGGGCGGGTAGGCAGTGCAGCACGATGGCCTCGGTGTCGGCATGGGCCAGCAGATCGGCATTGATCTGATACGGCCGGAACGGGGCCTTGCGATCGCGGCCGTCGGACTCCTGCCCCATCGACACCCAGGTGTCGGTGACCAGCACGTCGGCGCCGGCCGAGGCGGCGACCGGGTCGGCGATCAGCCGTACCGATCCCCCGGTGAGTGTGGCGCGTTTCTCCGCGGCGACGATGACGTCGGGGTGCGGTTCGAACCCGGGCGGCGCGCTGATCACCACGTGCATACCGGCGGTGGTGCCGCCGAGTGCGAGTGAGTGCGCCATGTTGTTCGCGCCGTCGCCCAGATAGGTCATCGTCAGGCCCGCGGCGCGGCCCTTGCGCTCGATGATCGTCTGCAGGTCGGCGAGCACCTGGCACGGGTGGAACAGATCGGAGAGCGCGTTGACGATGGGGATGGTCGCGGTGGCCGCCATCGCATCGAGGCGTTCCTGACCGAAGGTGCGCCACACCACCGCCTCGACGAACCGCGAGAGCACCCGCCCGGTGTCCTCGAGCGACTCGTCGCGGCCGAGTTGGGTGCTCCGGCCGTCGACCACGACGGCGTGACCACCCATCTGGGCGACCCCCATCTCGAAGGAGAACCGGGTGCGGGTGGAGTTCTTGTCGAAGATCACTCCCACCCCGCGCGGGCCCTCCAACGGGCGGTGCGCGAACGGGTTCCGCTTGACCTCGGCGGCCAGGGCGAGTACCTCGGCCTGCTCCTGTGGGGTCAGGTCGTCGTCGCGCAGAAAATGTCGCGTCATGAGTTCGACCCCGATGCGCTCGCCGTGTCGAGGAAACCCGGGAGCGCGGCGACGAAATCTCGTCCCTGCTCCTCGGTGAGGATGAGCGGCGGGGCCAGACGCAACACGTCCGGGGCCGGCGCGTTGATCAGGAAGCCGCCGGCCCGGGCAGCGGCCTCCACCGCCGGTGCGATCGGCGAGGTGAGCACCACCCCGAGGAGAAGTCCGGAACCGCGCACGTGCGAAACGGCGGGATGATCGAGGTTCTCGATACCGGCCGCGATGGATTTGCCGACGGCCGCGACGTGGGATACGAGGTCACGGGAATCGATCTCGGTGAGCACCGCCAGAGCGGCCGCGGCGCTGACCGGATTGCCACCGAAGGTGGTGCCGTGCTGGCCGGGGGTGAACAGGTCGGCGGCGGGTCCGGTGGCGATGCACGCGCCGATCGGCAAACCGCCACCGAGACCCTTCGCCAGGGTCATCACATCCGGTACCACCCCGGCCTGGTGATGTGCGAAAAAGGTTCCGGTGCGCGCGATCCCGGTCTGCACCTCGTCGAGGATCAGCAACGCGCCGTGTGCGGCGGTGATACGACGCGCGTGAGCGAGATAGTCCGCCGGCGGCACCACCACCCCGGCCTCACCGAGGATGGGTTCCAGGATCACCGCGGCCGTGTCGCCGGACACGGCCGCCTCCAGCGCCGCCACGTCGCCGTAGGGCACGAAGTCGACACCGGGCGGCATGGGTTCGAAGGGTTCACGTTTGGCGGGCTGTCCCGTCATCGCCAGCGCACCCATGGTGCGACCGTGGAATGCCTTCTCCGCCGCGATGATCTGGCGGCGTCCGGTGCGCCGGGCCAGTTTGAACGCCGCCTCGTTCGCCTCGGTGCCGGAATTGCAGAAGAACACCCGGCCCGGCCGGCCGAACTTGTCCAGTAGTCGCTCGGCGAGTTCCACCACCGGGGGACTGATGTAGAGGTTCGACACGTGTCCGAGGGTCTGCAATTGGGTGGATACGGCGTCGACGATCGCCGGGTGGGCGTGACCGAGCGCGTTGACCGCGATTCCGCCGAGAAGGTCGAGGTAGCGGTTTCCGTCGGCGTCCCAGACGTAGGCGCCTTCTCCGGCGGTGAGCGCCAAGGCCGGTGTGCCGTAGTTGTTCATCAGCGCCGACGACCACCGCTGCTGCCAGGGTGTGGTCATGATGGGGGTACTCCGTCGTGTGAGAGGGTGTTTCGGCCTGCGGAGGCGACGACGGTGGTGCCTGCGCCCTCGCCGGTGAGTAGTTCGGCCAGTACCGCATGTGGAACCCGGCCGTCGATCACGTGGGCGCGCTCCACACCGCCGCTCACCGCGCGCAGGCACGCTTCCATCTTCGGGATCATGCCGGAGTCGAGTGCGGGGAGCAGCGCGGCGAGGTCGTCGGTGGAGATCTCGGAGACCAGCGACGACCGGTCGGGCCAATCGGTATAGAGGCCTTCGACGTCGGTGAGCATCACCAGCCGGGTGGCACCGAGCGCCTCGGCGAGTGCGCCTGCAGCGGTGTCGGCGTTGATGTTGTGCACCACGCCGTCACGGTCGGGTGCGATGGTCGAGATGACCGGGATGCGTCCGGCCGCAACGAGATCGAGTACGGCAGACGTGTTCACCGCGGTGATGTCGCCGACCAGTCCGATGTCGGTGGTGACGCCGTCGACCATCACGGTGCGACGTGTGGCGGTCAGCAGTTGCGCGTCCTCGCCGGTGAGCCCTACCGCGTACGGTCCGTGACCGTTGATGAGTCCCACCAGTTCGCGACCCACCTGCCCGAAGAGCACCATCCGCGCCACGTCCATCACCTCGGGCGTGGTGACGCGGAAACCACCGCGGAATTCACCGGTGAGTCCCAGACGGGTGAGCATCGACGAGATCTGTGGTCCGCCGCCGTGCACCACCACCGGATGCATCCCACACGCACGCAGGAACACCACATCACTGGCGAAGGCTCGTTTGAGTTCGTCGTCGACCATCGCGTTGCCGCCGTACTTCACCACCACGGTGGCTCCGTGCAGACCCTGTAACGCGGGCAGGGTTTCCGCCAGCACCGCGGCCCTGGAGTTTCCCCCGGTTGTCGAGATCATGACGAGTATGCCGAGTTCTCTTCGACGTAGGCGTGGGAGAGGTCGGTGGTCCGGATGGATCCTTCGGCCTCCCCCAGTCCCAGGTCGATGCGGACCGCGATGCTGTCTCCCGACAGGTCGATGTCGCGCGCCCCGGCCACGCCGGTGCCGTTGTGGCACACGGTGTTTCCGTTGAACGAGACCGCGATGCGGTCGGGGTCGATGGTCACCGGCGCGATTCCCACGGCAGCCAGTACCCGGCCCCAGTTGGGGTCGGAACCGAACAGCGCTGTCTTCACCAGTGAGTCACGCGCCACGGTGCGCGCCACCGCGATCGCGTCGGCCTCGGTGGGTGCACCGCCGACGGTGACGACGATCCGCTTGGTCACCCCCTCCGCGTCGGCCATCAGTTGTGCGGCGAGGTCGTCGCACACCGCGAGCACCGCCGCGTCGAGGTCGGCCTGCTCGACCGGGATCTGGCTGGCGCCCGACGCGAGGAGCAGGACCGTGTCGTTGGTCGAGGTCGATCCGTCGATGTCGAGGCGGTCGAAAGTCCGTTCCGTCGCTCTGCGCAGGGCGGTGTCGAGTTGGTCGGCGGTGGCTCGCGCGTCGGTGGTCAACACACACAGCATGGTGGCCAGCGACGGCGCCATCATCCCGGCGCCCTTGGCCATTCCGCCGACGTTCCAGCCTTCCGGATGGTGCAGGGCAGCCTGTTTGGGAACCGTGTCCGTCGTCATGATGGCGTATGCGGCGTCGGTGCCGCCCGACAGACCTCCGCCCATCTCGTGCACGATCTCGGTGACGCCGGCGAGCACCTTGTCCATCGGCAGTCGGTCACCGATCAATCCCGTGGAACACACCGCCACTTCGACGGGTCCGGTTTCGGTACCCCAGTTGCTCAGCGCAGCAGCAACCGCTTCGGCAGTGGCATGGGTGTCCTGGAATCCGCCCGGGCCGGTGCAGGCGTTGGCGCCGCCGGAGTTGAGAATCACCGCACGCAGACGGCCGGTGGTGAGCACCTGCTTGCTCCACAGGACGGGCGCGGCCTTCACCTGGTTGCGGGTGAACACGCCGGCCGCCGCGTAGTCGGGTCCCTCGTTGAACACCAGCGCGAGGTCGGCGGCCCCGGACTTCTTGATCCCTGCGGCGATTCCGGCGGCGCGGAATCCGAGGGGTGCGGTGACGCCCTGTTCGCGGACGAGTCGCGGACCCTCCATCGGCGCCCCACCGGTGATCCGGTCGTCCGTCCGATCATCCGGTGCGGTCACGGTGCCACCCCCACGGTGCTCAATCCCTCGGCCTCGTCCCATCCGAGGGCCAGGTTCATCGATTGCACGGCGCCGCCGCCGGTCCCCTTGGTCAGGTTGTCCATCGCGCCGACGGCGACGAGGGTGCCGGCACGGTCGTCGACGGTCGGCGCGATCTGCACCGCGTTCGACCCGATGACCGATCCGGTCTGCGGCAGCGATCCGGGCGCCAGGACATGCACGAACGTCTCGTCCCGGTAGGCCTTCTCGTAGATCGCGCGGATGTCGTCGCTGCTCGCGCTGGTCCGGGCGGTGCACGTGGCGAGGATGCCTCGCGACATCGGGGCGAGCACGGGGGTGAACGACACCGTCACCGGCTGCTCTGCCGCGGCCGACAGCGCCTGCGAGATCTCCGGGGTGTGCCGGTGCGAGCCTCCCACCCCGTAGGCGCGTGCCGAGCCGATGACCTCCGAGGCGAGGAGGTCGACACGGGGTGACCGTCCGGCACCGGAGGTGCCACTCACCGCGACGACGGTCACGTGCGGTTCCACCACTCCGGCTGCGAGTGCGGGCAGCAACGACAGGATCGAGACGGTCGGGTAACAGCCCGGCACGGCGATGCGGCTCGCGTCGCGCAGCACGTCGCGGTTTCCGGGGATCTCCGGTAGACCGTAGGGCCATGAGCCCGCATGGTCACCGCCGTAGTACGCGGCCCAGTCGGCGGGGTCACGGAGCCGGAAATCGGCGCCGCAGTCGATGATGAGCGTGGTGGGCGGCAGCGCGTCGGCGATCTGGGCCGACGTGCCGTGCGGCAAACCCAGGAACACCACGTCGTGGCCGGCGAGCACGTCGGGAGTGGTTTCGGCGAGCACACGATCGGCCAGCGGCAGCAGGTGCGGATGCTGCGTTCCCAGGAGGCTGCCGGCGTTGCCGCCGGCGGTCAGCGCGCCGATCTCGAGTTCGCCCGAACGCAGACGCGGATGCCCGCACAACAGGCGCAGGATCTCTCCGCCCGCGTAGCCACTTGCACCCGCGACCGCCACCGTGATCGTCATACGATCATTATGCACGATGTCGCAAATAGATTCAGACAGGGTCCCGTCGCGGGCGAGTGGGCACCCTGGCAAGCCAGTCATCACCCAACACCGTTGGAGGAAGATGCCGCACACGACCAGTGCCATCGCCGTCGAGCGCACGGTCGAGTTGTTCACGCACCAGGGTGGTTGTGAAGAGCTCGCCGAGGTCGACTCGGTAGACGATCTCATTTCCAACGATCTCAACAACGCCGGGATCGTCGGCGAGTGCGCCCACGATCTCGATGTCATCGTCGAATCGCTCTCCGCCAGCGCGCGTCAGAGTGACACCGTCCGCCCAACCATTTTCCGATTCGGCCTCCGAACGGCGCGTCCGCCGAAGAAGTTTCACATCCACGCGGCGATCGCCCACCTCGACATCGACCCCTCGTTTGGTGCTTCCGTACACATACGCGTCATGGTTGTCCGCGGCACGCAGTGCGAAGACGATCTCCGCGATACCCGACAACAAGCGGCGCAGCGCACCTTCCGAGATCCACACGGCAGGCGCTGGCATCGACAACGTCACCGAGTCAGAGTCGTACCTTGCGACCCCACATGCCGCCTTGGACGCCTGCGTGACCCGGCGCCGAGTCGTTGAATCCGTCACCCCCATTTCGAGACTCAAGTCAGCCAGTCGAAGCGTCACGGCTCCCGAACTCTGGCCGGAGAGTTTTCGCGCAGCCTCAATCAGCGTCTGTACCGGCCGCGGGGGTGCGGCGGCCAGAAGTTTGATCTCATGCGTCATGCCACCATCGGATCACAGACGACTGACAACGACTGTCAGCGCAGCCGGGCGCCGATTTTGTCCGCCGCGTGCGCCACCGCAGCCAGTTTGGCCGTGTTCGCCTCGTCCTCGGTCAGTGTCCGGTCGGCGGCGCGGAACCGCAACGCGAAGGTCAGCGACTTGTTGCCGGCACCCACCTGGTCGCCGGTGAACACGTCGAACAGATCGATCGACTCGAGCAGTTCCCCGGCGCCGTCGGCGAGAAGGCCACGAACGTCTGCTGCGGGCACGTCGGCGGACACCACCACCGCCACGTCCTGCAGCACCGCCGGGAACACCGACACCCGCGGCGCGGGCAGCACCTGGGTGAACGGCACCGCGTCGAGGTCGATCTCGACGGCGCACAGCCGGGCCGGGAGTGCGGCGCGTTCGAGGACCGCGGGGTTCAGCTCGCCGGCGTGACCGACGACGTCACCGTCGATGATGACCGCGGCGCATCGGCCGGGATGCCAGGGCGCGTGGTCGGCGGACTGCAATGCCACCTCGACTCCGGCGGCCCGACCGATCTCACGGGCGGCCTCGAAGGCGTCGAGGTAGTCGGCGGGCCTGCCCGGCCCCCACGGTCCGGCGGGGTCCCGCAGTCCGGTCAGCGCCACCGCGACATGCTGAGGTTGCGCGGGCAGTGAGGCGTCGAGTTCGGCGATCTGCTCGTCGGTGGGCCGCTTCGTCACGTCGAGGGGGGCCACCGATCGCACGGTGTCTCCTCCGAGCACCACCTGACCGATCGCGAACAAGGCCAGATCCCGCTGGCCGCGGGCGATGTTGCGCGACACCATCTCCAGCAGCCCGGGCAGCAGTGTGGTGTTCAGTTCGGGCCGATCCGCCTCGAGGGGGTTGAGAACCGTGACCACGCGGCGTCGTTCGTCGTCGGCGGGCAATCCCCAGGTATCGAGGATGCCGGCGGGCATGAACGGGTACGGCAGCACCTCGACGTAGCCGTCGAGGGCGAGCGTGCGACCGACGCTACGTCGCCGCCGCTGCTGCGGGGTGAGTCCCCGTCCGCCGGGGGCGCTCGGCACGACCGCGGGGATGTCCTCGAGGCCTTCGAGGCGCAGCACTTCTTCGACGAGGTCGGCGCGCTGGGACAGATCGGGACGCCACGACGGTGGCAGCACCGCGACCGGATCGGTGCCGGTGACGGTGCAGCCGATCTCGGTGAGCCGGGCCGACGTGGTGCCCGTGGGGTAGGCGATGCCTGCGACGCGGTCGGGTTCGTCGGCGGGCATGGAGATGGGGCCGACCGGTGTCACGTCGACCCGCACATCCGACAGCGGCGACGCCACCACACCGCCGGTGATGTCGACGATCAGCGCGGCGGCGCGATCCGAGGCAACCGACGTGATCTCGGGGTCGACGACACGCTCGAAGCGTTTGCTGGCCTCCGACGTCAGCTTGTGCCGTTTGGCGGTCCGGAACACGCGGACCGGATCGAAGGTGGCCGATTCCAGGAGCACCCGCGAGGTCTCGGGACCGACCTCCGTGGCCTCACCTCCCATCACGCCGGCGAGCGCGATGGGACCCGACTCGTCGGCGATGACGACGTCTTCGATGTCGAGTTCGCGGATCACACCGTCGAGCGTGGTGAGCTTCTCCCCCGCCCGCGCACCGCGCACCGTCACCGCCCCCGACACCTTGTCGGCGTCGAACGCATGCAGCGGCTGTCCGAGTTCGAGCATCACGTAGTTGGTGATGTCGACGATGGCCGAGATCGGGCGCACTCCGGCGACCATGAGACGTTTCTGCATCCACCAGGGGGAGACCGCGGCCGGATCGACACCCTCGAGGACGCGCGCGGTGTAGCGCGTGGCCGCCGAATCGAGGTCGATCGACACGGGCCACACGCCACCGGCGCTGTCGACGGGCAACGGGTCGGCGGGCAGGCCCGGGTCCACGAACGGGACACCGAAGCTGCCGGCGAGTTCACGGCCGAGACCGCGGATGGAGAAGGCGTACCCGCGGTCGGGGGTGACGTTCACGTCTATCGCGGTGTCGGCGAGTCCGAGGACGGCGTGGGCGTTGGCGCCGGGTTCGGCGGTGCCCGGCGCGAGCACGAGGATGCCGTTGTGCTCGGTCCCGATTCCGAGTTCGGAGACCGAGCAGATCATCCCGTCGGACACATGGCCGTAGGTCTTGCGCGCGGTGATCTCGAAGGGTCCGGGCAGCACGGTGCCGGGTAGCGCCGCGACGATGAGGTCACCTTCGGCGAAGTTGCGGGCACCGCAGATGATGCCGCGGGGTTGCGTCTCACCGACGTCGACCTGGCAGAACCGGATGGGCTTCTTGAACTCGGTCAGTTCCTCGATGGCCTCGACGCGACCGATCACCAGCGGCCCGGTGATCTCCGGAAACGGCTCGATGTCCTCGATCTCGAAGCCGACGCGGACGAATCCGGCGTCGATCTCGTCGGTGGTCGCCGACCACTCCGGATCAGCGGCGCGGAGTACCTCGGTGTACCAGGACTGTGGTGCACGCATGGCTCAATCAGCTACTTTCGTCGATTCGTGGGGGGTGCGGGGGCGCACCACGATCAGGCGGCGGGCCCGAAGGGCAACGTGAAGCGGATGTCGCCCTCGACCATGTCGCGCATGTCGTTGATGTCGTTGCGGAACTGCAGGGTGCGTTCGAGGCCCATGCCGAACGCGAATCCGGAGTACACGTCGGGGTCGATGCCGCTGGCGCGCAACACGTTCGGGTTCACCATGCCGCAGCCACCCCATTCCACCCAGCCGGGCCCGCCCTTCTTGGCGGGGAACCACACGTCGACCTCCGCGGACGGCTCGGTGAAGGGGAAGTAATTGGCGCGCATGCGGGTGGTGGTGTCGGGACCGAACAGTGCCCGTGCGAACACCTCGAGGGTGCCGCGCAGATTGGCCATCGTCAGCCCCTTGTCGATGGCGAGGCCCTCGATCTGGTGGAAGACCGGAGTGTGGGTGGCGTCGAGTTCGTCGGTGCGGAAGGTGCGTCCCGGGCATGCCACGTAGATGGGCAGATCGCGGCTCAGCATCGACCGCACCTGCACGGGCGAGGTGTGCGTGCGCAGCACCTGGCGCGATCCCTCCGGTGACACGTAGAAGGTGTCCTGCATGGAGCGCGCCGGGTGGTCGGGCAGAAAGTTCAGGGCGTCGAAGTTGTGGTGTTCGGTCTCGACCTCAGGCCCCTCGGCGATCTCCCAGCCCATGCCGACGAATACGTCGGCCACCTGCTCGGAGATCACTGTGATGGGATGTCGGGCACCCAACGGTCGACGACGGCTGGGCAGCGTCACATCGACGGCTTCGGACACCAGAACGGCGGCGTCACGCGCGGCCTGCAGTGCCGCGGTGCGCTCGTCGAGTGCCCTGCTGACCGTGCCGCGCACCTGGTTGACCAGCTTGCCGCCCTCCGAACGCTGGTCCTTGGGCAGGCTGCCGAGCGCGCGACGCGCGAGCGCGATCGGTGAACGGTCACCGAGGTGGGCGGTCTTCGCGGCCGTGAGGCTCTCCAGATCGTCCGCCGCGGCAAACGCGGCGACCGCGGCGTCGGCCGCGGCCGCGAGTTCCTGCGGTTGCGGGAACGTGGGTTGCGCTTGGTCGTCGGCAGAGCTGGCCACGGTCGGCGTTCTCCTCGGTTGGGTGTCGGGCGGATGCGACCACCACACGCCGACCGGCAACGCCGCCGGTCAGCGGGCGTGATGACTCCCATCGAGGGTAGTCGACGCCGCGACGACAACCACTGCCCGGGCGGCCGATGGCTGTCTACACTGGTGCACCATGCGCTACACCGTGGAGGACAGTGTCGTCATCGCGCGCCCCGCCCGAGATGTCTACGGGATCGTCAGTGACATCACCCGCACCGGCGAGTGGAGCGAGCAGTGCCACACCTGCACGTGGGACGGCGTGCAACGGGGTGTCGGGGCCACCTTCACCGGACACAACCGCACCGCGGTGCGGGAATGGTCCACCACGTCGACGGTGACCGTCGACGATCCTGCGCGACAGTTCGAGTGGGCGGTGTCCAACAGCGAAACGCGGTGGGGATTCCGCATCGACGCGCTCGACGAGGACACCGCACGGTTGGTCGAGTACACAGACTTCGGCGACACCGGCGAGGCGTTCTTCCGCACCCGTTACGGCGACGACGCCGCGGAACAGATGGTCATTCGGGTCACCGCGGCAATGACCGGCATTCCGGCCACACTCGCCCGCATCAAGGCGATCGCGGAGTCCTAGTACCGCGGCGTACGCCGCAGTGTCGGAGTGTGCTGGGGTGTTCTCAGTGCGAGGTGGTCTGCGCCCGCGCGCTCTCGTAGAGGCAGATGGCCGCCGCGGCCGCCAGATTGAGGCTTTCGGCCCTGCCGCGCAACGGGATCGAGACACGGTGGTCGGCCGAGTCGGACAGTTCGACGGGCAGACCGTGCGCCTCGTTGCCGAAGAGCCACGCGGTGGGCCGGGTCAGCACGTCGGCGGCGTCGTCGAGACTCATCTCCCCCGACGCGGCCGTTGCCAGCAACCCGATGCCCGCCGAACGCACGGCTCCGAGGGCTGTTGGAAGATCGCGCTCACGCACGATCGGGATGTGGAAGACGCTGCCCGCACTGGCCCGTACGCACTTGCCGTTGTGCGGGTCGACGGCGTCGCCGAGCAGCACTACCGCGTCGGCGCCCATCGCGTCGGCGGTTCGGATCAATGTGCCCGCGTTGCCGGGCTCGCGCGGTTCGACAGCGACGGCAAGGAGTCGGGGCGCAGCGGCCAGTACCTCGCCGAGGGACGCGTCGAGCAGGTCGCACACCGCGAAGATGCCGGGCGGCGTGGTGGTCTCGGAGAGTTTGCGCGCACCCCGATCGGTCACGAGGGCGACCGGCACGCCTGCCGCGGCAGCCGCGGCGACAACCTCTGCGAAGCGCTCCGCCTCGTCCTCACGCACGAAGACCTCGACGGCGCGCCCGGTGTCGAGCGCCGCGCCGACGGAGTTGGGACCCTCGACGAGAAAGCGGCCCTGACTACGACGATCGGCGGCCCGATGCAGTTTGGCATACGAGACGACCCGCGACGAGCGTTCGGTGAGAACGTCCATCGCGGGTCGTATCGGATCGTTGCGCAACGTCAGGCTGCGGGCGCATTCACGTCGGCGGGCAGCGCCTTGCGGGCCACCTCGACCAGGCCGGCGAAGGCCTCGGGGTCGGTGACGGCGATGTCGGCGAGCACCTTGCGGTCCACCTCGACACCGGCGGCCTTGAGCCCCTGGATGAAGCGGTTGTAGGTGATGTCGTTGGCGCGCGACGCGGCGTTGATGCGCGCGATCCACAGCTTGCGGAACTCACCCTTGCGGGCGCGACGGTCCCGGTAGGCGTAGGTCATCGAGTGGAGCTGCTGCTCCTTGGCCTTGCGGTACAGGCGCGACCGCTGACCGCGGTAGCCCTTGGACGCCTCCAGCGTGGTCCGGCGCTTCTTCTGGGCGTTGACCGCCCTTTTCACACGTGCCATGTCAAATCCTCTTGTTCGTCAGTCAGTGGTCTCGGGTGTCAGCGGTTGAGCAGTCGCTTGATCCGCGGTGCGTCGGCCTCGCTCACGACGGCGACACCGTCGAGACGGCGGGTACGGCGAGAGGGCTTGTGCTCCAGCAGGTGGCGGCGGTTGGCCTTCTGGCGGAGGATCTTTCCGCTGCCGGTCACCTTGAAACGCTTGGCGGTGCCCTTGTGGGTCTTGCTCTTCGGCATTCTTTCTTCCTTCGTTGCGGCGAACTTCAACCACACCCGCGGACGTCGGATGCGGTGCGCTCGCAGTGGTCGGCCGGCAGGCTCGTTCATCGGGCCCGACCGGGTCGGCTAGCTCGCGGCGTCGTCCTTCGGGCCCTGGGCCCGAGGCGCGCGATCGCGGGATTGCTGTTGCGCTTTCACGCGGGTCTTCGCACCCTTGTGCGGCGCGAGGACCATGGTCATGTTGCGACCGTCCTGCTTGGCTGCGGTCTCGACGAAGCCATGATCGGCGACGTCGTTGCCCAGACGCTGCAGCAGGCGGTAACCGAGTTCGGGACGCGACTGCTCGCGGCCACGGAACATGATGGTCACCTTCACCTTGGAGCCCGCCTCGAGGAACCGGATGACGTGACCCTTCTTGGTCTCGTAATCGTGGTCGTCGATCTTGGGGCGGAGCTTCTGCTCCTTGATGACGGTCATCTGCTGGTTGCGACGCGATTCGCGCTGCTTCTGGGCGGCTTCGTACTTGAACTTGCCGTAGTCCATGATCTTGCACACCGGCGGTCGGGCGTCGGGTGCGACCTCGACCAGGTCCAGGTCGGCCTCGTAGGCCAGGCGAAGCGCATCTTCAACACGCACGATGCCCACCTGCTCCGAATTGGGTCCGACGAGTCGGACCTCGGGGACGCGGATGCGCTCGTTGATGCGGGTCTCAGTGCTGATGGGGCCTCCTTGATAAATCCTGACAGGGTGGCCGTCACGGTCGGCGGAGGTCGCGCGTGGGAGAAGCACTCCTCAGCAGAAGAGCCCCGGGACGGTGTACGTCCGCAGGGCTCCGATACCGACCGGCCCCAAGGCGCTGTTCAGCGCACCGCAGTTCGGGCGCGAAGCCGAACCTCGATGGGACCGGACCGTACAACTGCGCAATCTCGAGGATCGACGCGTCGTAGCGGTGGGAGCGGAACTCCACTTGCGACCCCGGCGCATACCGGGGCGGTCGTGCTATGGAAGTCTATCAGCCATGACCGAAAACACCTATTCGCGCTCCGGCGACGGTGCAGGTGAGGACCTTCCCGGCGCCGTCCCGACGGATTTCGGGGCCTCCGGTCCGGTCGATTTCGACGATCCCACAGACGGTGGCGACAACGTCAGGGATCTCGGCGATATTCCGGCCATCGAGGTGACCACGCGGGCCATCGTGATGCTGATGAGTGCATCGGCGGAAAAGCTCGGACTCGGGGTGGGCGCCACCGATGACGACATCGATCTGGACGAGGCCCGCCGGCTCATCACGGCGCTGGCGGGCCTGGTCGACGCCGCAAAACCCGACCTCGGCGTGCACGCGGCACCGATCCGCGACGGGCTCAAGCAGCTTCAGCTCGCGTTCCGCGATGCCAGCGCATACCCCGACGAGCCCGGTGAGGGTCCCGGGGAGAAGTACACCGGCCCGGTGCGTGATCGCCGCCGCTGAATCGTGGAGCGCCGCGCACACCCACCGGCCTACGCTGGATTCATGACCGCCTCAGACGACGCGCACCGCTCCCCCGGCGACGAGCAACCGATCGGCGAGATCGTCGACGCTGAGGTTGTGGGCGCCGTATCGCCCGGCTCCACGCAACCGGCGCCGACCGTTCTGCCCGACCCCGACTACAACGATGCGGGCGTGCCCAGCTTCGACTTCGTGCGGGACAAGATCGAGAAGCGGATCGGCATTGCCGTTGGCTCACAGGAACTCGCCGAGGACACCCCGGAAGGCCGTGAGGTCGACGAAATGGTGGCCAAACGCAACGAGGCCGCGAAGAAGCGTCTCGACGAGATCAGAAAGTCGATGGGGTCCTAGGCGATCTGTTGTTGCGGGACAACCTGTGTCAGGCCTGGGTCATGGGGTTGGGCCTGGGTCATGGGGCGCGGCCGGCCGCAGCGCGATGCGGGTCTGTGTCTGCGCGGCACCGCCGGACGATTTGATGCGGCGTAGGAACCGATCCAGGTCGGCGGTTCCCGCCGCGCGGATGCGAAGTAGGTAGTCGTAGGGGCCGGTGACGTGTACCGCGTCGATCACTGCCGGGTCTGCGGTGGCCCAGCGCAGGAACTGTTCGGAATCGGTCGATTCGCGAAGCCGGGTGTCGATGAAGGCCTCGATACTGCCCGCTGCGACGCTCGGCCTCGCTTCGGCGCCCAGCACCGCGCGGTAACCCAGGATGGTCCCCCGGTCCTCGAGCCGGCGGACACGGGCCGCTGCGGCATTGGTACTCAAGCCCACCTCGCGACCGATCCGACTGAACGATGCGCGGCCGTCGGCGACGAGAATGTCCACGATCGCCCTGTCAGTGGCATCCATACGTCGAATCTAGCGGCCGAACAGAGATTCTCGCAGATCGTCCGGTGCCGGCATTCGACGCTGTATGCATGGGAGTGGAATCCGTCGCGGGAGCACTGGTCCTGGGCATGCTGGCCGGACTCGGACTGGCCGTCCCGGTCGGCGCAGTCGGCGCTTTACTCATCCGCGAGGCGATGACGCACGGGTGGCCGGCCACGATGCCGGGTGCGGCCGCGGTGGCGGGTGTCGACACGATCTACACCGCGGCGGTGGCGGCGGGCGGTACCGCCCTGACCCCGGCGATCGCCCGTTTCGGAGTGGTCCCGCAGGTCATCGCCGGCGTAGTGTTGATCGTCGTCGCGGTGATGGCGCTGCGCTCCCCGGCAGCCGACGCCGTCACCACACCGCGCGGACACCGGGGACGTTTCCTCGCATTCGCCGGGCTGACGGCGATCAACCCGGCCACCCTCGTCTATATCGCGGCGATCGTGATGCCACGCGCACCGGCGCTCGGCGTTCCCGAACGAATCGCATTCACCGCAGGGGTCGGCGTCGCCTCACTGGGGTGGCACACCACGCTGGTGACCGCCGCAGCTCTCCTGCGGACCGGGCTGTCGACGAAGGCGCGCCGCCGCACCGTGGCGGTCGGGAATCTGATCGTCGCGGCCCTCGGCGTCGGGATGATCGTGCGCGCCCTGATGTGACGTCGACGTCAGCCTGCGGTCGCCACGCGTTCCTGGGTCTGGAGAATCTCGGCGAGGAACTTGCCGGTGTGGCTTTCGGGAACCTCGGCGATGTCCTCGGGGGTGCCCTCCGCGATCACCGTTCCGCCGCCGCTGCCGCCCTCGGGCCCCATGTCGATGACCCAGTCGGCAGTCTTGATGACGTCGAGGTTGTGTTCGATGACGATCACGGTGTTCCCCTTGTCGACGAGACCGTTGATCACCTTGAGCAGTTTCTTGATGTCCTCGAAGTGCAGCCCGGTGGTGGGTTCGTCGAGGATGTAGACCGTGCGTCCCGACGACCGTTTCTGCAGTTCAGCGGCGAGTTTGACGCGCTGGGCCTCACCGCCGGACAACGTAGGTGCCGGCTGCCCGAGGCGGACGTAACCGAGTCCGACGTCGACGAGCGTCTTGAGGTACCGGTGGATCGACGTGACCGGCTCGAAGAACTCGGCGGCCTCCTCGATCGGCATGTCGAGCACCTCGGAGATCGTCTTGCCCTTGTAGTGCACTTCGAGGGTCTCGCGGTTGTAGCGGGCGCCGTGGCACACCTCGCAAGGCACGTAGACATCGGGCAGAAAGTTCATCTCGATCTTGATGGTGCCCTCACCCGTGCATGCCTCGCAGCGACCGCCCTTGACGTTGAACGAGAACCGGCCCGGCTGGTATCCGCGCACCTTGGCTTCGGTGGTCGCGGCGAACAGGGTGCGGATCTTGTCGAAGACGCCGGTGTAGGTAGCCGGATTCGATCGCGGGGTGCGGCCGATCGGCGACTGATCTACTTGGACGAGCTTGTCGAGGTTCCCCAGGCCGTTGACCCGGGTGTGACGTCCGGGCACCTGCCGCGCGCCGTTGAGTTTGTTGGCGAGCACGGTGGCCAGGATGTCGTTGACCAGCGTCGACTTGCCCGACCCGGACACACCGGTCACGGCGGTGAGCACCCCCAGCGGGAACGAGACGTCGATGCCTCGCAGGTTGTGTTCGCGGGCGCCGACCACGGTGAGCTGACGGCCCTTCGAGATGGGCCGCCGGATCGCCGGGATGGGCAGCGTGTCGCGTCCCGACAAGTAGGCACCGGTGAGCGACTTACGGTTGCGCAGCAGGTCCTTGTAGCTGCCGCTGTGCACCACCTCGCCACCGTGCTCACCGGCACGCGGGCCGATGTCCACGATCCAGTCGGCGGCACGAATGGTGTCCTCGTCGTGCTCCACCACGATCAACGTGTTGCCCAGGTCGCGCAGCCGCGTCAGCGTGTCGATGAGCCTGCGGTTGTCGCGTTGATGCAGTCCGATCGACGGTTCGTCGAGCACGTACAGCACGCCGGCGAGTCCCGAACCGATCTGGGTGGCCAGCCGGATGCGCTGGGCTTCACCACCGGACAGTGAACCGGCCGCCCGTGCCAACGACAGGTACTCGAGGCCGACGTCGAGCAGGAAACGGATACGGGCCTGCACCTCCTTGAGGACCCGCCCGGCGATCGCCTTCTGACGCGAGTCGAGTTCGAGCCCGCCGAGGTAATCGGCACACTCGGCCACCGACAGTGCGCACACCTCGGCAATCGACTTGGGTCCGTAGATGGGGTGATCGAGCGTCACTGCGAGGATCTCCGGGCGCAGCCGCGCACCCTGGCAGACCGGGCACGGCACATCGCGCATGTACCCCTCGTAGCGCTCCTTCATCTGCTCGGACTCGGTCTGGTCCATACGTCGACTGAGGAACGACATGACGCCCTCGAACTCGGTGTAGTACGAGCGGGTACGTCCGTAGCGGTTGCGGAACTTGACGTGTACCTGATGATCACTGCCGTTGAGCAACGCATTGCGCGCCTTGGCGGGCAGCTTCTTCCAGGGTGTCTCGACGTCGAAGCCCATCTGATCGGCCAGACCCGTCATCAGCCGCAGGAAGTAGTCGGCGTTGTGTCCGGTCGACCACGGTGCGATGGCGCCCTCGGCCAGGGACAGATCGGGGTCGGGTACGACGAGTTCCTCGTCGACCTCCTTGCGCACGCCGAGACCATCACACTCTGGACATGCTCCGTACGGGGAGTTGAACGAGAACGAGCGGGGTTCGAGATCGTCGATGGCGATGGGATGGCCATTGGGGCAGGCCATGCGTTCGGAGAAGCGTCGCTCCCGCTTCGGGTCGGACTCGTCGAGGTCGACGAAGTCGAGCACGACGATGCCGTCGGCGAGCCGCAGCGCCGTTTCGACCGAGTCGGTGAGGCGCTGCTTGGAGCTGGGTTTGACGACGAGCCGGTCCACCACGACGTCGATGTCGTGCTTTTCCTGCTTCTTGAGCTTGGGCGGATCGGTGAGCTGGTAAACGGTGCCGTCGACGCGGGCACGAGAGAAGCCCTGCGTCTGGAGTTCGCCGAAGAGGTCGACAAACTCGCCCTTGCGGGTGCGGACCACCGGCGCGAGCACCTGGAAGCGCGTGCCCTCGTCCATCGCGAGAACCTGGTCGACGATCTGCTGGGGCGTCTGCTTGGCGATCTCGGCACCGCAGACCGGGCAGTGGGCGACACCGGCCCGCGCGTAGAGCAGACGCAGGTAATCGTAGACCTCGGTGATCGTGCCGACGGTCGAGCGAGGATTGCGGTTGGTCGACTTCTGGTCGATTGACACCGCCGGTGAAAGGCCCTCGATGAAATCGACGTCCGGTTTGTCCATCTGACCCAGGAACTGCCGCGCATACGCCGACAGTGATTCGACGTACCGGCGCTGACCCTCGGCAAAGATCGTGTCGAACGCCAGCGACGATTTCCCCGACCCCGACAACCCGGTGAACACCACCAGGCTGTCACGCGGCAGGTCCACGTCGATTCCACGGAGATTGTGTTCGCGTGCTCCACGGACGATCAAACGATCAACCACAGTTGTCCTATCTCGACATTCGTCTTCAACACCCGATCCTCTTCAACACCCGGGATCCGGTCCGATTCACGGGCGATGGGGGCGCGGCGTGCACGTGAGCACACCCGGCTGCACCACGGTATCGCCGACCACCGACACAATCAGGGCACCCGTCCACCCCTCTTGCGGGCGCATTACACAGATGTCAACGATACTCGGCGCTCCGGGTGTTCCCGACGCCGGAGACAGCGGATACGAGTGTGACTAGATTGGCGTTCATGGCCGCCTCCGATCGCATCATCTCCGACGACTACACCGGCGATCTCTCGTCGTCGGGACCCCAACGGCGCACCCTCGGCAACGCGACGATCGTCAAGCTCTCGGTGGGCCCGATGGACAACAACGTGTACCTCGTCACCAGCACCGCCACGGGTGCACAGCTCATCATCGACGCCGCCAACGACGCCGACGCGATTCTGGCCACGGTCGACGAGATCGGTGGCACGCCTGCCCTGATCTTCACCACTCACCAGCACTACGACCATTGGCAGGCGCTCGCCGAGGTGGCGAAGGCCACCGGGGCACCGACGGCTACCGGGCGCGAGGACGCCGCGGAGCTGCCGGTCACACCCGATCTGCTGGTCGACGACGGCGACACGGTGACCGTGGGCGACCTGACGTTGGAGGCCATTCACCTCGTCGGTCACACACCCGGGTCCATTGCGCTGGCCCTCACCGACCCGGACACCGGTGTGGTTCACCTGTTCTCCGGGGACTCGCTGTTTCCGGGCGGGGTGGGCAAAACGTGGCGTCCCGAGGACTTCACGACCCTGATCGACGGAGTCAGCACCAAGATCTTCGACCGGTTCCCGGATTCGACCGTCGTCTATCCCGGACATGGCAAGGACACCACACTGGGCGCAGAACGCCCGGCGCTGCCGGAGTGGCGTGAACGTGGGTGGTGACGGCGATCCGGTCGGACGCCCCGGCGGGTAACCTCGAAAGAGCGCCGAGACCAGTGCCACCCGACACACGACGAGTCCGAACTCACCGAGCCACCCACTGCTGCACAGCCACCAACGAAGGGACCGTGTTACAAGATGATTCTCCGCCGTATCGCCCGACCGATGCTCGCCACCGTCTTCGTCTATTCCGGCGTCGACGCGCTGCGCCACCCGCAGCCACGTGCCGAAATGGCGCAGGGACTGGTGGACACGACCGTCGCGGTGTTGCCCGACGAGGTCACCTCCAGCGTTCCGACTGATCCGGTCACCCTGGTCCGCATCAACGGGGCGGTGCAGGTGGGTGGAGGCATCTTGCTGGCCACCGGCAAATTCCCCCGGGTGGCCTCGGCGGTGCTTGCCGGGTCGCTGATTCCGACGACGGTTGCCGGTCACGCGTTCTGGGCAGAGACCGACCCCGCCACGAAGAAGTTGCAGCGCACCCAGTTCATGAAGAACGTCAGCCTGCTCGGCGGACTGCTCATCGCCGCCGCCGACACCGAGGGCAAGCCGTCGCTGGCGTGGCGGGGTCGGAAGAAGGCCGACGCACTCGTGGCGGCGCTCCCGATCGGCGCGAAGGCCGGTGCCACGGCATGGGACACGTTCCGTGAGCACGCCCAGGAGTCGGCGTCCGCGCTCGGCGAGAAGTCCGGCGAGGCGGCACACGTCGTCGGAGAGTTCTCCACCGAGACCGCCGACAAGATCCGCGATCGCGCCCCTGAGCTCGCCGAGGCCGCACGGGAACGCTCCGCGGAGGTCGCCGAACGCGTCCGCGATCGCGCCCCCGAGCTGGCCGAAGCCGCTCGCGAGCGGTCCACCGAATTCGCCGAACTGATCGGTGAGCGGTCCACCGAACTGGCCGAACTCGCCCGCCAGCGCTCCGCCGAGCTCGCCGAGCTCGTCAGTGAGCGCGCACCCGAACTCGCCGAATCCGCACGCGAGTTCGCGGCCACCGCGACAGACAAGGCCGAAGCGGTGGCCGACGACGGCCGCCGTCGCTGGCGCAAGGCGCGGTCCTGACCTCGGGGATGTCTTCGCGGACCGAATTTGTTGGGGTGCAACCGGCGGGGTCCGCGGATTTCCCGGCGCACCACTACCCGTGGACCGTCGACCACGACGAGTGGTCGACGGGACCGTCGGCGACCACCGGCATGACCCTGATGGTGACCGTCGGTTCCAATGCATCACCGAACGTGTTGCGCACCAAGCTTGCTCACGTCTCGTCCGGTTCGCCACACCTCCAGCGGGTCACCGTCGGCCACCTGGGGATCGGCCACTCGGCCCACGTTTCCCGCCGCGGGTATCTGCCTGCCGCACCCTTCTTCGAAGCGGGTGCCGTCACCTCGGCGACCGCGATCTGGGTCGACGACGAGCAACTCGCCGCGCTCGACTCGACCGAACCGAACTATCAACGAATACCGCTGAGAACCACCGAGCATCCCCTGAACTCCGATCTCGACGGGGCCCTACCCGATCACTTCGACGTCTACGTCTCCCGCCACGGCGTGCTCGGCGGACCACGCCCGGTGCCGCTGGGTTCGCAGGCCGAGATGCTCGCGTGGCTCGGTGACCGGCTCGCCGATCGGGCACTGCACGAACCGGTCGAGCGGGTCTGTGCCCGCCTGGCAGAACCGCGTTGCGCGAGAGAGCTGACCGAGCGCCTGCGCACGGCCGGTCTCGTCGTCGACGACGGTCTCAGCGAGTCGCCGCGCAGCGGCCGGGTGGAGGTGCGCACGTCGTGAGTTCGCCCTCGGCCCGTCCGGAAACCCGCACGGACGACGAACAGGACCACCTCGACCGCGTGTACGCCCGCCTCGACCGGATGCGCGCGAACACCCGGCGCCGCCTCTCCGACACGCTCCGCGAATCCGACGGCACCCCGCAAGCGCTCTCCGAACGCGAGTCGTACGAACGCATGTACGTCGACGACCTCGCCAAGTTCGATGCCGCCGAACACAATCTGTACTTCGGGCGGCTCGATCTCGACGATGGCGAGGTCCGGCGGATCGGCCGCATCGGCATTCTCGACGACGACCGCGATGACACCACGCTGCTGCTGGACTGGCGCGCACCCCTTTCGCGTGCGTTCTACCTGGCGACGCCCGCGAGCCCCGAGCACGTGGTCCGCCGGCGACACATTCGTACCCGCAACCGCCGGGTACGTGCGGTCAACGACGAATTCCTCACCGCCGGTGAGGGTTCCGTGGACGACTTCGGCCATGGGGATGTGGTCAACGAGTCCGCCCTGGTCGCCGCGCTCGATGCCGCCCGCACCGGTGAGATGACCGACATCGTGGAGACGATTCAACGCGAGCAGGACCTGATCATCAGATCGCCCCATCGCGGGGTCACCGTGATCCAGGGCGGTCCCGGCACCGGCAAGACCGCGGTGGCACTGCATCGTGCCGCCTACCTGCTCTACACGCACCGCGACATCCTCTCGCGCAGCGGAGTTCTCATCATCGGACCCAACAACGACTTCCTCGACTACATCGGGCAGGTGCTTCCCTCGCTCGGCGAATCCGACGTGTTGCTCGCAACGATCGGCGAACTGTATCCCGGGGTGCGCGCCGGGGCGGACGAATCTCGCCGTACCCGCGAGATCAAGGGCAACCTGCGGATGCTCGACGTGCTCAAACGTGCGGTACGCGGATACGAGTCGCTGCCGTCGGCCGCGGTTCCGATCGACTTCGACGGCTACCGGGTCGAGATCGACAGTGCGCTGGTCAAGTCGGCGCGATCAGCGGCACGCGGATCACGACGCGCGCACAATCAGGCGCAGCCGGTGTTCCTGCGCGCCGCACTCGATGCTCTTGCCGTGCGTCACGCCAAAACGATCGGCTCGAGTCTCCTCGATGGTTCGCAGCTGCTCAGCTCCACCGATATCGCCGACATTCGCGACGACATGGCGCGCGACCCCGACATCCGTGAGCAGGTCCTCCGCTTCTGGCCCACCCTGATGCCGCAGGATGTGCTGCGCAGCCTGTACGCCGACGCGTCGGCCCTGCGCAAGGCCACTCCCGGATGGTCGGACGCCGACCGGGCAGAACTCCACCGCCAGGCTCGGCCCGCACCCGCCGACGCCGATCTGACACCCGCTGACATCCCGCTGCTCGACGAACTCGCCGAACTGATCGGATACGGCACCGACGAGGCCGAGCGTGCCGAACGGGAGCGCTGGCGACGTCAGCTCGCCGAGGCGCAGGATGCCCTCGACATCCTGACCGGTTCGGCTCCACAGGATCTCGAGGACGAGCTCGATCCCGAGATCCTCATGGCCTACGACCTGATCGATGCCGAACAGCTGGCGGCCCGGCAGAGCGAGGTGCGGCGCAGTACGACCGCCGAACGCGCCTTCAGTGACCGCAGCTGGACATTCGGCCACGTGATCGTCGACGAGGCCCAGGAGCTGTCGGCGATGGCGTGGCGAATGGTGATGCGGCGCATACCGAATCGCTGGATGACGATCATCGGCGACACCGCCCAGACGGGCGACCTGGCAGGCACCACGTCGTGGGGCGAGGTCCTCGAGCCGTACGTGGCCAACCGGTGGCATCTGCGCGAGCTCACCGTCAACTACCGCACCCCCGGCGAGATCATGGCGTACGCGGCGCGGGTGCTGCGACAGGTCGGGCCCACACTGACCGCACCGACATCATTGCGCGACAACGGAATGGAACCGGTCTCCGTGCGCTCGGACCGTCCGTCCCTGGTGTCGACGGCGCTCGCGGCGGCTACCGATCCCGGTCTCACGGGCCTGACCGGCATCGTGGTCCCCGACGAACTGTTCACCGAAACACAGCGCGCCGTCGACGAACTCGATGGCGACTCGCGGCCCCGCCTGCACACGGTGACCACCTGCAAAGGCCTTGAGTTCGATACCACGGTCGTCGTCGAACCCGCGGCCATCATCGAACAGTCACCCAGGGGTTACAGCGACCTCTATGTGGCCCTGACACGGAGCACCCAACGCCTGATCGTGGTGCACGCCAAGCAGCTTCCGGCCGAACTGGCCGATCTGGAGGCTTAGCCGGCGACGGCTACGTGGTGTGAACGATCAGGACATCGCACGCAGACTTGCGGGCGACGTCGGCGGGCACCGACCCGAGTAGACGTCCGGCGATCGAGTTGAGTCCGCGATTGCCGACGACGAGGAGATCGGCCTGCACGTCGACGACCAGTTGCAGCAAGGCATCCACCGGCGCCCCTTTGACCGCACGCGGCACGATGTTGGCGGCACCGGCACGCTTGGCCCGCTCCCTGGCGGAGCGGAGGATCTCGTCGGTCGGCGATGTACCCGTCACCTGGTAGGCCTCGTCCTTGAGGATGTCGGCGGCACCACCGGAACTCCGGTCGTTGGGAAAGTACGCGCAGGCGATCACGAGTTTCGCCGACTCCCCTGCGATCGCGCCGGCACGTTCCACCGCCTTCAACGACGACTCCGAGCCGTCGGTGCCCACCACGACCGTCTGGTATGCGCTCATCCCTACCCTCCGCTAGTTGGCCGGTTCACGCCCCTTGCGCAACCGTCATCCCCCCACAATCCAGGGATCCCTGCCTCGGCAGAATAGTGCGCAGCGGCCGATTTGTCCGCTGATCCGGCCGTGTCACTTGATCCCTGCGGCGTCCATGCCGCGCAATTCCTTCTTCAGATCGGCGATTTCGTCGCGGAGGCGCCCGGCGAGTTCGAACTGCAAATCGCGTGCCGCGTTCATCATCTGGTCGGTGAGTTGCGCGACGAGATCGGCGAGTTCGGCGCGCGGCATGGCCGACACATCCCGCTTCTCGATGACTCCGGCGCTCGCCGACCGCGACTTCGACACTTCACCCTGGGCGCGGCGCCCACGACTCGCGTTGCGTCCGGACCCACCGACCTCGACCGGCGCGTCCTCCGCCTCTCGGTAGACCTGGTCGAGGATGTCGGCGATCTTCTTGCGCAACGGCTGCGGGTCGATGCCCTTCTCCTTGTTGTAGGCAACCTGCTTGGCGCGCCGGCGCTCGGTCTCGTCGATGGCGTTACGCATCGACTCGGTGACCGTATCGGCATACATGTGAACCTCACCGGACACGTTGCGCGCGGCCCGGCCGATGGTCTGGATCAGCGAGGTGGTGGACCGGAGGAAACCCTCCTTGTCCGCGTCGAGGATCGCCACCAGCGAGACTTCGGGCAGGTCGAGTCCCTCGCGCAGCAGGTTGATGCCCACCAGCACGTCGTACTCGCCAGATCGCAACTGCCGCAACAGTTCCACCCGACGCAGCGTGTCCACCTCGGAATGCAGGTAACGCACCCGGATACCTAGTTCGAGTAGGTAATCGGTGAGATCCTCGGCCATCTTCTTGGTCAGCGTGGTCACCAGTACACGTTCGTCGCGTTCGGTGCGCTCCCGGATCTCGTGAACGAGATCGTCGATCTGGCCCTTCGTGGGTTTGACGACGACCTCGGGATCGACGAGACCGGTGGGCCGGATCACCTGTTCGACGAATTCGCCGTTGGACTGACCGAGTTCATAGGGGCCCGGTGTGGCCGACAGGTACACCGTCTGCCCGATGCGGTCGACGAACTCGTCCCAGGTGAGCGGTCGGTTGTCGACGGCCGAGGGCAGCCGGAAGCCGTAGTCGACCAGGTTCCGTTTGCGGGACATGTCACCCTCGTACATGCCGCCGATCTGGGGCACCGTGACGTGGGATTCGTCGATGACGAGCAGGAAGTCTTCGGGGAAGTAGTCGATGAGGGTGGCCGGCGCACTACCTGCGGGCCGTCCGTCGATGTGGCGTGAGTAGTTCTCGATACCGGAGCAGAAGCCGACCTGACGCATCATCTCCAGGTCGTAGCTGGTACGCATCCGCAGGCGTTGGGCCTCGAGCAGTTTGCCCTTGGCCTCGAGATCGGCGAGCCGCTCCTCGAGTTCACGCTCGATGCTCGACATCGCCTTCTCCATACGCTCGGGTCCGGCGACGTAGTGGGTGGCGGGAAAGATCCGCAGCGAGTCGACCTGCCTGATCACGTCTCCGGTCAGCGGATGCAGGTAATACAGCGCCTCCACCTCGTCACCGAAGAATTCGATGCGCACCGCGAGTTCTTCGTAGGACGGGATGATCTCGACGGTGTCGCCGCGCACCCGGAAGCTGCCGCGGGTGAAGGAATGATCGTTGCGGGTGTACTGCACGTCCACCAGCAGCCGCAGCAGTGCGTCACGGTCGATCTCCTCCCCCACCTCGACCTCGACGGACCGGTCGAGGTACGACTGCGGGGTACCCAGACCGTAGATGCACGAGACCGACGCGACCACCACCACGTCCCGGCGCGACAGCAGGCTCGACGTGGCCGAGTGACGCAGCCGCTCGACGTCGTCGTTGATCGACGAGTCCTTCTCGATATAGGTGTCGGTCTGCGCGATGTACGCCTCGGGTTGGTAGTAGTCGTAATACGAGACGAAGTACTCGACCGCGTTGTTCGGCAACATGTCGCGCAGTTCGTTCGCGAGCTGCGCGGCCAGGGTCTTGTTGGGCGCCATCACCAGTGTGGGGCGCTGCACCCGCTCGATGAGCCACGCCGTGGTGGCCGATTTTCCCGTGCCGGTGGCGCCGAGCAGGACGATGTCCTTCTCGCCGGCCGTGATCCGGCGCTCGAGGTCGTCGATCGCGGCGGGCTGGTCACCGGCGGGCTCGTACTCGCTGACGACTTCGAACGCCGCCTCGGAGCGTTCGATAGCGCCCACCGGCCGGTGCTCGGAGTGCGCAAGAACCGGGTGCTCGGTAGCAAAAGCCATATCGCCAGGGTAGACGCGGGGTGTGACAGAAATGTTCCGGTGAGCCGGCCGGTACCCTCATCGCATGATTCACCCGCCCAAACGCGAGGTCTTCGACGTCCCGGCCATGACGAACACCGACAACAAGGGCTTTGTCCGCGAGGTCGACGAGTACCGGGAGACCGGCTTCGGGCTGTACATGGCGCGCCCCACCCCCGACCATCCGCGCTTCTTCTACTTGGAATCGTGGCTACTGCCCGGATGCGGTCTGCGGGCCAACATCTTCCATTTCATGCCCGGGCACCGGCCGGGACAGCGGCTCTACCTCGACGTCGGCCGGTTCAACGGCCCTGACGAGCACGGACGCTGGCATGCCACCGACTGGTACCTCGACCTCGTCGATGTGCCCGGAACGCCCCTCGAGATGATCGACGTGGACGAATTGTTCGAGGCGCACGCCGCGGGGCTGATGAGCACCATCGACTGCCAGGAGGCCGTCGCGATCGCCGCGCGTGCCCTGGTCGGGGCCGCCGAGCACGGCCACGACGCACAGTCCTGGCTCGATGCGGCCGTCGGCGGTCCGGTGACTTTTCGTGATGCGTCGGTGGACTGACCCGTCGTGGGTCGGTGTCGCGGGTCAGGTCAGAAGACCACGCACGAACTACCGGTGTAGAAACCCTGCTGCACAGTGAAGGTGCCGACGGTGTACTCGTTGCCCTGAGTCACCGTGATGGTGTATTTCCCTGTCGCCGTCGGAACCCAGAATCCGGTGGCCTTGCCGCCGTTGGGCTTTTCCGACGCGAACGGGGCGCCGTTGGCCTTGAAGATCACGTTCTCGGTGCCGGTGACCTCGGCGACCACCCCGTAGCCGCATCCGACACCGTACTTGCCGTCCTGCGACCCGAACAACGCCGAATTCTGGATCTTTGCGCTGGTGACGGTCGCCGAAGCCGGCGCCGCAGTGCCGACACCGAGCGCCGCTGCGCCGAGTACCGCGATGCCGCCCGCCAGAATCCGTGTGGCGCGAGTCGGGTTGTTGATGCCTGTCATCCGTGCTCTCCTCATCGTCGACCGTAGGCGCGCGGTGCGCCCGTTGATGCGAGGCTAGATCGGGAGCAGGCACGAAAAGTGCTGTTCAACCCGATTTCAGGGCTCTTGTCGTCCGAACGATCCACGCCAGGCCGCGATCCGCGGATACACCTCGTCGAACCACGGTTCCTTCGCGGCCACGTACACTTCGGGGTCGCCGTCGGCAGCGTCGAAGGCCGCGCGTTTGATCGCGGTGTACTCCTCCCGCGCTGCGGCGTCGGCGCGTAACCAGTCACGGAAGTCGATGGCGAATCGCTGCCCGGGCGAACCCGCGGCCCGCAGGTGCACGTTCACCGGACGGCCCGGATCGGCAGCGCCGTGGAGCCGCTTACCCCAGGCGCCCGCATCCACCGATCCGGTCGCGGGATCGGGTTTGGGGTTGTCGCCCTCGATTCCCGGCATCCGGGGGAATCCACCGTCGGCCAGTGTGTCGGCCAGGGCGTCGGCGACGTCGAGATCGGCGACGGTCACCTGGATGTCGATCGTGGGTTTCGCGGCGAGTCCGGGGACGGCGGTCGACCCGATGTGGTCGATGGCCGACGCCTTGTCCCCGACCAGCGCCCACAATCGGTTCACCAGCCGCGAGCCCAACTCAGCCCAGGCGGGATCGGGTTCGGCGAGGACCACCGGGCCGGACGCCACGGTGCGGGAGCGCACGTTCGCCTCGTAGGGAACAAGCCTGTCGTCCCACAACACGGCCGCTGCATCGGCCAACTCGCCGGGTGTCCCCGAGTTGTCGAGCCAGACGTCGGCGACCGCGCGTCGCTGCTCATCGGTGGCCTGCGCCCGGATGCGTGCTCTGGCGTCGTCCTCGGGCATGCCACGCAGTTCGGTGAGCCGTGTGACGCGCAGTTCCTCGTCGGCGCCGACGATGACGACGAGATGGAAGAACGGCGCCATGTTGCCTTCGACGAGCAGCGGGATGTCCTGCACCACAATCGCATCGGCGGGTGCCTGCTCGAGCAACTCCTGGGTGCGCGCACCGACGAGCGGATGGGTGATGGAGTTCAGGGTTGCGCGGCTCTCGTCGTCGACGAACGCCTTTGCCGCCAGTGCCGGCCGGTCGAGCGAACCGTCCTCGGCGAGGATGTCGTCACCGAACGCTTCGACGAGTGCGGCCAACCCGGGAGTGCCGGGCTTCACCACCTCGCGGGCGATCTTGTCGGCGTCGATGTGGTAGCCACCGCGCTCCACGAAGGTCGTCGCCACCGTCGATTTGCCGGCCCCGATGCCGCCGGACAGTCCCAGCCTGATCATCGTTCCAGTTTGGCAAATGCCGCCACAACGCCGAGACCCCCTCCCGGAATGCGGGAGGGGGTCTGGCGGTGGTGAGTTGTTCAGCGCACCATCTGCGTCAAGCGATCAGGCGTTGCCCGACAGCTTCTCGCGCAGCGCGGCGAGCTGCTCGTCGCTGGCCAGTGAACCGCCGGTCGACGGTGCGCTGGACGACGAGGTAGAACCGCCACCGCGGTTCTCCGATGCCGACGAGTAGTCCGACGGGGCCTTCTCCGCCTCGGCGGCCGCCGCGGCGAACTTCTCGATCTGGGCGGTGTGCATCTTGTGGCGACGCTCGGCCTCGGCGTACCGGGCCTCCCACGCCTCACGCTGCTTCTCGAAGCCTTCGAGCCATTCGTTGGTCTCGGCGTCGAAGCCCTCGGGGAAGATGTAGTTGCCCTGCTCGTCGTAGCTGTCGGCCATGCCGTACTTCGACGGGTCGAACTCCTCGGTGTAGTCCTCGTTGGCCTGCTTGAGGCTCAGCGAGATACGACGACGCTCGAGATCGATGTCGATGACCTTGACCATCGCGTCGTCGCCGACGGAGACAACCTGATCGGGCACCTCGACGTGGCGCTCGGCCAGCTCCGAGATGTGCACGAGGCCCTCGATGCCGTCGTCGACGCGGACGAACGCACCGAACGGAACCAGCTTGGTGACCTTGCCCGGCACGATCTGACCGATCGCGTGGGTGCGGGCGAACTGACGCCACGGGTCTTCCTGGGTGGCCTTGAGCGAGAGCGAGACGCGCTCACGGTCGAGATCGACGTCGAGCACCTCGACGGTGACCTCGTCGCCCACGGTGACGACCTCGGACGGATGATCGATGTGCTTCCACGACAGCTCGGACACGTGGACCAGGCCGTCGACGCCGCCGAGATCGACGAACGCACCGAAGTTGACGATCGACGAGACGACGCCCTTGCGGACCTGTCCCTTCTGCAACTGGTGCAGGAACTCGCTGCGAACCTCCGACTGGGTCTGCTCCAGCCAGGCGCGGCGCGAGAGCACCACGTTGTTGCGGTTCTTGTCGAGCTCGATGATCTTGGCCTCGATCTCCTTGCCGATGTACGGCTGCAGATCGCGGACGCGGCGCATCTCCACCAGCGACGCCGGGAGGAAGCCGCGCAGGCCGATGTCGAGGATCAGGCCGCCCTTGACGACCTCGATGACGGTGCCCTTGACGGCCTCGTCCTTCTCCTTGAGTTCTTCGATGGTGCCCCAGGCGCGCTCGTACTGAGCCCGCTTCTTGGACAGGATCAGGCGGCCTTCCTTGTCCTCCTTGGTGAGAACCAGGGCTTCGACCTCGTCACCGACGTTGACGACCTCGGAAGGATCGACGTCGTGCTTGATCGACAGTTCACGGGAAGGGATCACGCCTTCGGTCTTGTAACCGATGTCGAGCAGAACCTCGTCGCGGTCGACCTTGACGATCGTCCCTTCCACGATGTCACCATCGTTGAAGTACTTGATCGTGGAGTCGATGGCGGCGAGAAAGTCCTCGGCCGAGCCGATGTCATTGACGGCTACTTGCGGCGAGGTGATCGTGGGGGACGACATATGTTGAGTTGCTCCGGACAGATATGTAGTAGGTACAGTTCTTCGTGGTTGGGACGGCATGTCCGCGAACACCCGCGACGGGCGTCGGAGACGCTCGACAAGGTGTTCACCCAGGGCACCACACTCCGGTGACGCCAAGGTGAAGGCATGCTGAACCGCGCGACAACGAGCTCACGCGCTTTGTCAAGCCTACTCCACCCGCGTTGTGCTGGGCAAATACCTGTCCGGGCGGGCCCGCTGTCACACTGGACGCCGTGGCGCACTCGGTGGAACTCCTGCTCGATGAGGCGACCGACCTGCAGATTCGGCGGCAGTGGGACCTCCTCCGGGACGCCGGTCTTCCCAGTCAGGCGACCGTCGACTCGGCGACCAACCGCCCGCACGTCACGCTCGTCGCGGCTCACCGCATCGACCCGGGCATCGACGCAGCGCTCGCGACGGTCGCGCTGCGGCTGCCGTTCACCGCCGTCGTCGGCGCACCGATCGTCTTCGGAACCGGCCGCACCCGAACTCTCGCGCGACTCGTGGTGCCGTCGACCGAACTGCTCGCCACGCACGCCCAGGTGGTGCGACTCGCCGCAGATCACGTCACGGACACCGACGGCACCGGCTCGATGCTGCCGCACTGCCGGCCCGGACACTGGACGCCACATGTGACCCTGGCCAGGCGTGTCGCCACCGAACGTATCGGAGAAGCCATCGCTGCCCTCGGGAACCTACCTGCGCTCCACGGACGGTTCGCGGCGCTTCGGCGCTGGGACAGCGACGCCCGTACCGATCACCTGCTCGCCGGACGGGAGTGCTGATGACCGACCCCACGGACGATCCGGCTCCGTCCACCACGCCACCACGCCTGCTCGGCGACATCGACTCCTCGACCAGCGAACGCGCCAATCGTCGCTTCTGGGACGGTGAGACGGTCGAGTACCACCGCATCCACCGGGACTACCTCGGTGAGGACGTCCCCGGCGGTGACTTCCTGTGGTGTCCGGAACGGTTGAGTGAAGCCGAGGCCGGCCTGCTCGGCGACGTGACGGGACGCGACGTGCTCGAGGTGGGCTGCGGGTCGGCACCGTGTGCGCGGTGGCTTCGCGCCCGCGGCGCCGAGGTGATCGGCCTGGACCTTTCGCACGGGATGCTCGCCCATGGTGTCGGTGTGATGGATCGCCTCGGTGAAGCCCGGGTACCACTGGTCCAGGCCACCGCCGAAGCATTGCCCTTCGCCGACGCGTCCTTCGACACGGCGTTCTCGTCGTTCGGTGCCATCCCGTTCGTCGCCGATTCGGCGCGCGTGATGCGTGAGGTGGCACGTGTGCTGCGGCCGGGCGGCAGGTGGGTGTTCTCGATCAATCACCCGATGCGCTGGATCTTCCCCGACGACCCGGGACCCGCCGGTCTCACCGTCGCAATCCCCTACTTCACCCGCACGCCGTATTCCGAGGTGAACGACGACGGAACCGTCACCTACGTGGAGCATCACCGCACCATCGGCGATCGCGTTCGTGAGATCCGTTCCGCCGGAATGATTCTCGACGACATCGTGGAGCCCGAATGGCCCGACGACCTCGACCGGGAGTGGGGACAGTGGAGTCCGCTTCGCGGACAGTACTTCCCGGGTACCGCGATATTCTGCGCACACAAGCCGACGGGGCCGACCGACGGTTAGCGCAGCCGTCGGTCAGCCAACCGAAGGTCAGAGCAGTTTGGACAAGAACGTCTTGGTGCGTTCGTGCTGCGGATTGGCGAGCACTTCTCGTGGGTCACCCTTCTCGACCACCACCCCGCCGTCCATGAAGACGAGCTGATCGGCAACCTCACGGGCGAAACCCATCTCGTGGGTCACCACGAGCATCGTCATCCCGGACGCCGCGAGTTCGCGCATCACCCCGAGCACGTCACCGACGAGTTCCGGGTCGAGCGCCGAGGTCGGCTCGTCGAACAGCATCAGCTTGGGGTCCATCGCCAATGCTCGGGCGATGGCTACGCGCTGCTGCTGACCGCCCGACAGTTGCGCCGGGTAGGTGTCGGCCTTGTCGGCGAGGCCGACGCGGTCGAGAAGGTCCTTGGCCCGCGCGACGGCGTCGTTCTTCTTCTGCCTTTTGACCTGGGTGGGCGCCTCGATCACGTTCTCCAACGCGGTGCGGTGCGGAAACAGGTTGAAGTGCTGAAACACCATACCGATGTCGCGGCGCTGTTTGGCGGCGTCCTTGGGGCTCATCTCGTAGAGCTTGTCGCCTCGCTCGCGGTAGCCGATCAGGTCGCCGTCGACGTAGAGGCGGCCGGCGTTGACCACCTCCAGATGGTTGACGCACCGCAGGAAGGTCGATTTTCCCGACCCGGACGGCCCGATGAGGCAGAGCACCTCGCCGCGCGCCACCTCGAGGGTGATGCCCTTGAGGACCTCCAGCGACCCGAAGTTCTTGCACACCCGGTCGGCGAGCACCATCGGTTGCTCAGCGGCGCTCATCGCTCTCCTCTTCGGTGATCGGCGTGTTCAGTGCATTCGCCTGCGCCTTGAGTTGGCGGGCCGTGAGCTGCCTACTGGATCCCTTCGAGTAGTAGCGCTCCAGGTAGTACTGCCCCACCATCAGCACGCTGGTCACAGCCAGGTACCAGGTGGACGCGACGATCAGCAACGGTATCGGCTGGAAGTTCACTCCGGAGATGTCGCGGGCACGGCCGTAGAGCTCACCGGTGAACGGCACCGCCGCCACGAGGCTCGTGGTCTTCAGCATGCTGATCACCTCATTGCCGGTCGGCGGGATGATCACTCGCATGGCCTGCGGGAGCACGGTGCGTCGCATCGTCTGCGTCCACGACATGCCCAGGGCGACCGAGGCCTCGGTCTGTCCCTCACCCACCGACGACACTCCGGCGCGAACGATCTCGGCCATGTACGCGGCCTCGTTGAGTGCGAGTCCGATCATCGCGAACACGAACGCCGAGTACAGGTCCTGGATGTCGAAGTGGGCGAACTGCACGACGAACGGGATCCCGATGTCGATGCGCTTGTAGATCGACGGGAACAGACCCCAGAACACCAACTGGACGTAGACAGGTGTCCCACGGAACACCCAGAGGTAGACCCAGGATGTGTACCGCAGCACCGGGTTCGGCGATAGGCGCATCACCGCGAGCAGGACGCCAAGGATGACCGCGATGAACATCGACAAGACGGTGAGGACCAGCGTGTACCAGACACCGGACAGGATGCGGGTATCGAACAGGTACTTCGCGTAGGTGCCCCACGCATACGCATCGTTGGTGGCCGCTCCATAGACGAACAGAGCAACCAGGATCAGTACGATGACCGCTGCGATCCATTGACCCGGATGACGCAGCGGGACGGCCTTGATCGGTGCGGGCTCGGTGGACTCCGGGCCCGCACCGATGGGGCCTGTTGACGGCGACGTCACGTACTCAGCTGACCGCGCCGTTGATCACCGAAGTCTGGATCGATCCCGCTTCGATACCCCAGTGGTCGACGATCTTCTTGTACTGGCCGTTGTCGATCAGATACTGAACCGCTTGCTGCAGAGCCTTGCTCAGCGACGATCCCTTCTTCACGGGGTATCCGTAGGGCGCCGAGTCGAAAACTCCGCCGGCGGCCTCGAGTTTGCCGTTCGAGCGCTTGATGGCGTAGGCGGTGACCTGCGAATCGGCGGACATGGCGTCAACCTTGCCGAGGATCAGTGCGTTGGTCGCCTCATCCTGGCTGTCGAACTTCTGCTTGTCGATGGCGGGCTTACCCGCATCGGTGCACGCCTTGCTCTTTGCCGGGATCTCGTCGGTGTCCTCGTAGGTGGTGGCCTGCACCGCGACCCGCTTGCCGCAGGCATTGTTCGGATCGATGCCCGCACCCTTTTGCTGAGCCCACTGCACACCGGACGTGTAGTAGGTGACGAAGTCGACCTGCTGTTCGCGTTCTTTGGTGTCGGTGAAGGACGACATGCCCACGTCGTAAGTGCCCTGCTGGACCGACGGGATGATCGTGTCGAACTTGGCTTCCTTGTAGACGGGCGTGAGACCGAGTACGCCGCCGATCGCGTTCATCAGGTCGACGTCGAAGCCGATGATGTTGCCGTCCTTGTCCTTGAACTCGTCGGGTGCGTACGGGACGTTCACGCCGACCGTCAGTTTGCCCGAGTTCCGGATGTTCTCCGGAACGAGAGCCGCGATCGACTCGACCTTGGCCACCTCGACCGAGGTCGGCGAGATGTCGGCGCCCAGTCCTTCACCCGAATCATCGTTGTTCGAGCATCCCGCCAGGACCATGGCGACCACGGCCATCAGAACCGCGAGAATGAACGGAAGTCGCTTTGAGCCGGCCCTGAACGATCGGAGATCGCGCATCACAGTCCCTTCGTGCCCCGCGCTCCGGAGCAGCTGTCACAGTTGTGGCGACCCCGTGTCCCCACCCCGGGGAACTATAATGGCTCGGCGCCCACTTCACCGGCGAGTTACGCAGGATTTACCGACCGCCCGAAGGCGTGGGACGCCGCCGGGGCGGCGATCCAGCGGGCGCGCCGCCGGGAGTCGCCGCGCGGCATTCCGACATTCTTCTGATTTCGCATTCACGTAGATGCTTATCTGAAGATTCCCGGTTAACATCCGTCCGTGAGAAACAAGTTGACCATCCTCGTGATTCTGCTGGCGGTATTCGTCACCGGTTTCGGGGCACTCCTGAGCACGCCCGGAAAGGCCGCGGCCGCGCCGCTCGCCCCGCCGTCGCATGACCCCTTCTACTCCACCGATCGAAACCTGCACAAGGTGTCGCCGGGGGCCCCGCTCAAGACCCGTGTGGTTCAACTCGCATATGGCGACAAGCGTTTTCCGGCGGTCGCCACGCAGATTCTGTTCCGCACCACCGATCAGTTCGGCATCCCCACCGCGGCGGTCACCACGATCCTCGAGCCTCCGGTGCCGGGTCCGCGCAAAATCATCTCCTATCACTCCCCCTATGACGCGCTCGGCTCACAATGTGATCCCTCCTATGCCCTTCGCGGCGGTAATACCGGACGTGGACCGGAATTCGACGACATCACCATTTCCTCGATGCTCGCCCAGGGGTACACCGTGGTCGTGCCCGATTACGAGGGCATCAAGATGCGCTGGACGATGGGCCGTGAATCGGCACAGACCGCGCTCGACAGCATCCGCGCGTCCGAACGCCACCTGCGACTGCCCTCGTCGACACCCGTCGGCCTCTTCGGCTACTCGGGCGGTTCGGTTCCGACCGGTTTCGGTGCGGACCTCGCCCCGACCTATGCGCCCGAACTCAACATCGTCGGCGCGGCCGCCGGCGGCGTGCTGGTGCAGCCCTCCCACAACCTGCCGTACGTGAACGGCAGCACGCAGTGGGCGGGTGTCATCCCGGCGTTGATGAACGTGTACAACGACGTCTTCGACCTCAACATTCAGCAGTTCCTGTCACCCAAGGGCAAAAGCGTGCTGGCGCAAACCCAGGGCCAGTGCCTGATCGACTTCGCCACGAAGTATCCCGGGCTCACCGACACCCAGCTTCTTCTCCCCCAGTACCCCGGACTGCTGACCGTTCCGGGCATTCCCGCCGCGTTCAACCAGAACATCATGGGCTGGGTGGGTAAACCGCGGAACCCGATGTTCCTCGGCGTCGGCAATGTCGACGGTATCGGCGACGGAATCATGATCGACGGCGACGTGCAGGGTCTGGCGACTCGGTACTGCCGAGAAGGAGTGCCCACCCAGTACAAGACCTATCCGAAGCTCAACCACTTCGAGGCGTTCTTGCCGTGGGCACCCGACGCCGAGGCGTTCCTCGCGGACCGGTTTGCGGGCCGCTCGGCCACCTATTGTTCTGGTATCCCGACCGGCAATCGGCTCGGTCCCATACCGACGAACTGACCGGTCTCCGCGTTTACGGCGCAGACGTGACGTGCGTGACGACGCCGGCCCCGAGATCGGCGGTGGTGGCCGTGCCACCGAGATCCGGGGTCAGCGTTGCGTCTGCGAGAACCGCGTCGACTCCTGACTCCATCCGTTCGGCCGCCCGGATCAGGCGATCGTCGCCGATGTGAGTACCCAACCATCGCAACGCCATCGACGTCGATGCGATGATCGCCACGGGATTCGCGATCCCCTGTCCTGCGATGTCGGGCGCTGCGCCATGGGAGGCCTGGGCCATCACCCTGGTGTCGGAGCAGTTGACCGATCCCGCCAGGCCGATCGACCCGGACAACTCCCCCGCGAGATCGGACAGGATGTCGCCGAACAGGTTCTCGGTGACCAGGACATCGAAGTCGGCGGGCCGGCGCACCAGCAGCGCGGCCATCGCATCCACGTGCTGCTCGTCGACCACCACATCGGGGTAGTCGGCCGCAACGGCGAGGCAGGCGTCGCGGAACAATCCGGTGGTCAGCGTGAGCACGTTCGCCTTGTGCACGATCGTGACGTGTTTTCCTCGATGCCGCGCGAGTTCGAACGCTTGGCGTGCGATCCGTTCGCTCGCCGATCGGGTGATCACTCCCACGGCGAGCGCGACATCGGGAGTGGGCATGAACTCGCCGGAGCCCACGGCCATGTTCCGGTCGGCGTAGAGCCCCTCGGAGTTCTCCCGGACGATCAGCACGTCGATGCCGGGTGCCACCGCGGGCACCCCCCGATGGGCGTGGCAGGGACGCAGATTCGCGTACAGGCCGAAGTGTTTGCGGATGAGGCCGCCCGGCGGTGCTTGCCGTCGAAACCGGTCCGGGTAGGCCGCGGAGTCGTGCGGACCCATCACCCAGATCGTCAGGCCGTCGAGGACGTCGAGAGTGCGCTGCGGAACGGGAACCCCCTCGCGTTCGATGGCGCCGAGTCCGATCGACGCGGGCACCCAGTCGAACGCGAATCCCTCCCGGGCGGCGGCCGCGTCGGCTGCCGCGACCGCCCACGGCACGATCTCGGGGCCGATGCCATCGCCGTCGAGGACCCCGATCCGCACTCGGTCGCTAGTGGGCTGCGTCATCCCACGACCTGCCGAAACCGACCGACACCTCGAGCGGCACGGATAGGTCGATCGCGCTACCCATCTCCTCGCGCACGACCTTCTCGGCCCGCTCGCGCTCGCCGTGGGCGACCTCGACGACGAGTTCGTCATGTACCTGCAACAGCATCCGGGATTTCAGGTTCTCGGCGGCGATCCGCTTGTGCACGTTGATCATCGCCACCTTGATGATGTCGGCGGCGGTGCCCTGGATCGGTGCGTTCAGGGCCATTCGCTCGGCTGCCTGACGCCGTTGCCAGTTGTCGCTGTTGAGGTCGGGCAGATAGCGCCGACGACCGAACAGGGTGGCCGTGTACTCGTTTCGACGTGCCTCCACCACCACGTCGTGGAGGTAGTCGCGAACTCCGCCGAATCGGTCGAAGTAGGCTTCCATCTGGTCTTTGGCCTCGTCGCGGCTGATGCGCAGCTGCGCCGCGAGGCCGAACGCCGACAAGCCATAGGCCAGCCCGTAGGACATCGCCTTGACGCGGTGACGCATCTCGGTGGTGACCTCGTCGATGGGCACCCCGAAGGCACGCGACCCCACGAAGTTGTGGAGGTCCTCGCCGGTGTTGAACGCCTCGATCAGCCCGGCGTCACCGGAGAGATGGGCCATGATGCGCATTTCGATCTGGCTGTAGTCGGCGGTCATCAGCGTCTCGTACGGTTTTCCCGAGCCGCCGGGACCGGTGTCGCTTCCGACGACGAATCCGTGGCGGATTTCCCTGCCCGCTTCGGTACGCACCGGGATGTTCTGCAGATTGGGTTCGGTCGACGAGAGCCGACCCGTCGCCGCGACGGTCTGATTGAACGTGGTGTGGATTCGGCCGTCGTCGGCAACGGACTTCAGCAGACCGTCGACGGTGACCTTCAGCCGCGTCGCATCACGGTGCTCGAGGAGGTAGGCGAGGAAAGGGTGCTCGGTCTTCTCGTAGAGCGTCTGTAGCGCGTCGGCGTCGGTGGTGTAGCCGGTCTTGGTCTTCTTGGTCTTGGGCATGTCGAGTTTGTCGAACAGCACCGTTTGCAGTTGCTTGGGCGAGCCGAGGTTGATCTGCTCACCGATCACCTCGTACGCCGACTCGGCGGCGGCACGGATGCGCTCGGAGAACGTCTCTTCGAGTTCGCCGAAATGCTCGACGTCGACGGCGATGCCGGCGGCCTCGAGGTCGGCCAGCACGAACAGCAGGGGCAGCTCCATCTCGGTGAGCAGCGGCTTGGAGTCGATCCGGTCGAGCTCGGTGTCGAGGGTGTCGGCCAGTTCGGCAACCGCGCGCCCTTCGAGCATCGCCTGCTCGGCGATCTTGCCCGCACCGCCGTCGTCGTCGAGGAGTGAGAGTTGCCCGGAGTCGGTGGCATCGTCTGCGCGCAGCTCGCGCCGCAGGTAGCGGAGAGCGAGATCGTCGAGATTGAAGGAGCGCTGACCCGGGCGTACGAGATATGCGGCGAGTGCGGTGTCGCTGGTGACGCCCGCAAGCGTCCACCCACGCGACCGGAGGGCGTGAATGGCCCACTTCGTCTCGTGCAGCGCCTTCTCGATGGCCGAATCGGCGAACCACTCGCCGAGCGCCTTCTCGTCGTCGGGTCCCAGCGCGGTGACGTCGACGTACCCCGACGTCCCGTCGGCCGCGGCGATGGCGACTCCGCTCACGTCGGCGCCGACGACCTGATGCGGCGCGGTCACGGTGAGCCCGCTGCGGCCGGTGCGCGCGTGCGCGTCGAGCCAGTCACGAACCTCGCCTTCGCCGAGGATCGAGCCGTCGAGCTCGAATCCCGCTTCCGCCTCAGGCTCCACCGAACTCAACGTCGAGAACAGCCGGTCGCGCAGCACACGGAACTCGAGGTCGTCGAAGAGGTGATGGATGCGGTCGCGATCCCACCCGACCATGGCCAGATCGTCGGGGCCCGACGGCAACTGCATGTCGCGGACCAGTTCGGTCAACTGCCGGTTGGTCTGCACCGACGCGAGGTGCGCGCGCAACGCGTCGCCGACCTTGCCCTTGACCTCGTCGACGTGATCGATGAGCGACGCGAGAGAGCCGTACTCACGAATCCATTTCGACGCCGTCTTCTCCCCCACCCCGGGGATGCCGGGCAGATTGTCGCTCGGGTCGCCGCGCAGCGCCGCATAATCCGGGTACTGCGTGGGTGTGAGGCCGTACTTCTTCTCCACCTCTTCCGGGGTGAACCGTGTCAAGTCGGAGACTCCCTTGCGCGGATAAAGCACCGTCACCGAGTCGTCGACCAATTGCAGGGAGTCGCGATCGCCGGTGACCACGAGGACCCGGTAGCCCTCGGCCTCGGCCTGCGTCGCGAGCGTGGCGATGATGTCGTCGGCCTCGTACCCCTCGATCGCCATGACCGGGATACCCAGCGCGTCGAGAACCTCCTTGGTGAGGTCGACCTGTCCGTTGAACTCGTCGGGAGACTTGGAGCGCTGCGCCTTGTAGTCCGGATACATCTCGGACCGGAACGTCTTGCGCGACACGTCGAATGCCGCGGCGATGTGGGTGGGCTCCTCGTCGCGCAGCAGATTGATCAGCATCGAGGTGAACCCGTACACCGCGTTGGTGGTCTGACCGGTCGCCGTCTTGAAGTTCTCCGCGGGCAGAGCGAAAAATGCCCGATAGGCCAGGGAATGCCCGTCGAGCAGCATCAACACGGGTCGGCGGGCCTTGCCGGCACCGCCCGCGGCGCGTGCACCGGTGGTAGCGGGCCTGGTCGATGCTGGGCCGACGGAACTCTGCGCTGGACTCACACAGGCGAGTCTAGTGACGACCGGTGACAGCCCATCGCCGACTCAGCCCGGCCGGTACATCGGCCACACGGTGGGCCCGTCGTGTGGCAACACCACCTCGCCGGTCACCTCGAAACCCCACCGCTCGTACAGCGGGATGTTGGCCCTGTTGGAACTCTCCAGATACGCCGGACCGGTGATGCGATCGAGTTGCGCCGCCAGCAGCGAGGTACCCACCCCACGCCCCGGGGTCACCGACCCCAGGAACGCCAGATACCAGTGCGGCTCGGAAGGCCGCTGCGGAGCGAAGAGGCGTTCGAGTTCGGTGCCGTACCTCACCCTGGTACCGATCGCGCCGATGAACCACGGCAGGGATCGCAGGACGTCGCGGGCCGACGGCTCGAATCCGGGAGGAGCGTCCCACACGGCGGCACCGGCGGGAATCCCGTCGCAGTAGGCAACCTCGATTCGGCCCCTCCGCCCGTGCCCGGCGCGAAACAGTGCGTCGAACAGGCGACGATGGCGACGCGTGTCTGGTTGGAGCCAGCGCACCACCGGATCGTCGACAAATGCTTGCGCGAGCAGCGACGCGGCGAGCCGCGTGTCGTCGGAGGACCGCACATCCAACTGGGTCACGCCTGCCACCGTACTGCCACTCCGCCTCGGCGAGGTCACGCCACCCCGAGGTAGGCCTCCCGCACCGCGTCGTCGACGAGCAGTTCCTTACCCGGACCCTCCTTGGTGATGGCGCCGGTCTCGAGGATGTATCCCCGGTCGGAACGGCTCAGCGCCTGCTGCGCGTTCTGTTCGACCAGCAGGATGGTGGTGCCGGTCTCGTTGATCTGCGCGATGATGCGGAAGATCTGCTGGATCACCATGGGCGCCAGGCCCATCGACGGTTCGTCGAGGAGCAGCAGGGTGGGTCGCGCCATCAGCGCCCGACCGATGGCCAGCATCTGTTGTTCCCCACCGGACATCGTGCCGCCGTACTGTTTACGGCGTTCACCGAGCCTGGGGAAGGTCTCGAAGACGTGGTCGAGGGCTGCGTTGTAGGCCGCCTTGTTCTCGAATTTCCTTCCGTAGCAGCCCATGTCCAGGTTCTCGAGCACGGTCATGCCGGGAAAGATGCGGCGTCCCTCGGGGACCTGGATGATTCCGCGCGACACGCGTTCATGTGGTGAGAGGCGGGTGATCGATTCGCCGTTGAAGCGGATGTCTCCGGCGCTGAGTTTGTTGAGCCCGGAGATGGCCCGCATCGTGGTCGATTTGCCGGCACCGTTGGCTCCCAGCAGGGTCACCAGTTCTCCGGCGCCAACGGCCAGGGAGATGCCGTGCAGCGCGCGGATGCGGCCGTAATGGACCACCACGTCGTCGATCTCGAGGACCGGCCTGGTCGACGGCGCATCGTGCGGAACGGACTGCTCCTCAGGCGATTTGGTCATCGGGTACCCCCAGGTAGGCGGCGACGACCGCCGGGTTGTCGCGGACTTCCTTCGGTGTGCCGTCGGCGATCTTGCGTCCGAATTCGAGTACCACGATGCGGTCGGTGACACCCATGACGAGTCTCATGTCATGTTCGATCAGCAGCACGGTGTAACCGTCGTCGCGGATCTTCTGGATCAGACCCATCAGCGCGGTCTTCTCACTCGGGTTGAACCCGGCCGCGGGTTCGTCGAGGCACAGCAGTTTGGGTTCGGTGGCCAACGCCCGGGCGATCTCGAGTCGACGCTGGTCGCCGTAGGGCAGGTTGGATGCCTTCTCGGCGGCGCGGGGGCCGATGCCCACGAACTCCAGCAGTGCCATGCCGCGGTCGACGGCGTCACGCTCCTCGTGATAGAGCCGGGGGGTACGGAAAATGCCGCTGAACACCGAACTCTTGTGCCGCGCATCGGTGCCGACGCACACGTTCTCCAGTGCGGTCATCTCCCCCCAGAGCCGCACGTTCTGGAAGGTGCGGGCGATGCCGCGCCGGGTGATCTTGTGCTGCTTCATCCGGCCGAGCGGGGCGCCGTCGAAGGTGACGGTGCCGCGACTGGGCCGGTATACGCCGGTGATGGCGTTGAAGCACGTGGTCTTGCCCGCGCCGTTGGGGCCGATGAGACCGAGGATCTCGCCGCGTTTGATGTCGAAGGTGACATCGTCGAGTGCGGCGAGCCCACCGAATTCGACGGTCAGTCCCTCCACGGTCAGCAATGGTTCGCCCAGTGCCGTGGCGATGTCGCGCTGCGGCGCGACAGCCTCGGCCACCGCCTCGGGGTCGGCCAGATCGGGATCGACGTCGGCCGGGTCGACGAACGTCGTGGCCTCCGGGTCGGATTCGGCCTCGGCGAGTTGCTCCTCGTTGTCGATGATCTCGTCGGGGACCCGATCCGGATCGTCGGGCAGACGATGGGTCATGCGTGGGCCTCCTCGCTGCCGGAAGGCGCGGGTTTCGGGTTGCGTTGCACCGCGGCGTACACCTGACGTCCGAACGTGACCAGACGCGCCCGCGCCGGGAACAGTCCCTGCGGGCGGAAGATCATCAGCACCACCAGGGCGACACCGAAGAACAGGTACTTGAACTCACTCAACGACTGTCCGCCCACCTCGACGCCCTGCACCCGCGCGGGCAGGTACACGATGATGAACGCGCCGGCGATCACCCCGAGCTTGTTGCCCTGACCACCGAGCACCACCGCACACAGGAACAGCATCGAGTTGATCACCGTGAACGCCTTGGGATCGATGTACTGCACCTGGCCGGCGTACACCGCGCCGGAGAGCCCGCCGATTCCCGCGCCGATGACGAACGCCCACAGTTTGTACTTGAACGTCGGCACACCCATGATCTCGGCGGCATCCTCGTCCTCGCGGATCGCCACCCACGATCGGCCGACGCGGCTGCGTTCGAGGTTGCCGATCACGATGAGCACGAGGATCACCAGCACCATGCCCAGCCAGTACCACCACACGCCGTAGTTGAGCGTCGAGGCGTTGTTGGCACTGGAGAACACCCCTTCGGGGTGTTCTGCGGAGCGGCCGACCTCGGGGAACAGCACGCCCTGCAGGCCGGAGGCGCCGTTGGTGACGTCGTCGAGATTGTCGGCGAGCAGCCGCACGATCTCACCGAAGCCGAGGGTGACGATGGCGAGGTAGTCACCGCGTACCCGCAGGGTCGGCGTGCCCAGGAGAAGACCGGTGATACCGGTGATGACGATGGCGAGCGGAACGCACGCCAGCCACGCCCACGGCCCCGAGAACAAGCCGTGGTCGGGGCTGTTCCACAGCGGACTCGACGGGCTGGTCATCAGGGCGACCACGTAGGCGCCGACGGCGTAGAAGCCGACATAGCCGAGGTCGAGCAGGCCGGTCTGGCCGACGACCACGTTGAGTCCGACGGCAATGAGTGCCGTCATCGCGAACGTGGCCATCACCACGCCGAAGTTGGTGGCGGTGGTGGTGATCAGCGGCGGCTTGATCACCGGAAGGGCTGCGAGCAGCAACAGCAGCGGAACGCCGATCAGCCACTGCTGCACACGCGGTAACCCGTTCCACCATCCGCGAATGGCGTCACCGATGCCGTGGGATTCATGCGCGTCCGGTGTGATGTCTCCGGCCGGGGTTTGCGCCGTGGTCATACCCTCGCCTTTCCTAGCTTCTCACCCAGGATGCCGGTCGGCCGGAACATGAGCACCAGTATGAGCAGCACGAACGCGACGACATCCTTCCACTGGTTGCCGAGTAGCACCGATCCGTAGTTCTCCATCACACCGAGAAGGAGACCGCCGAGCAGTGCGCCGCGCACGTTGCCGATGCCGCCGAGCACCGCCGCGCAGAACGCCTTGATGCCGAGGATGAACCCGCCGTTGTAGACGATGTTGGTCGGCACGCGGAGTGTGTAGAGCAGCGCGGCAGCGCCGGCGAGAAGGCCTCCGATGAGGAAGGTGACCAGGATGATCCGTTCCCGGGAGACGCCCATCAGCAGCGCGGCGTCGGGATCTTGGGCCACCGAACGGATACCTCGTCCGAGCCGGGTGCGGTTGATCATGAAGTCGGTGCCGAGTGCGAGCAAGATCGCCGACAGGATGATGATCATCGTCAGGTTGTAGACGGGGGCTCCGAAGAAGGTGAACTCCTGGACCGGATTGACCAGCCGGATGGTCGGCTGCGCGGTGGATCCGCCCAGTGGTGGGTCGATCGGCACCTTGGGCAGCACGTAGTGCACGAATTCCTGGAGCACGAATGACATGCCGATCGCGGTGATGAGGAAGGCCAACGGTTTGGCACCGCGTCGGCGTAGCGGGCGGTAGGCGATGAATTCCAGACCCACCGCGGCGCCGCCCGAGACGATCATGCCGCACAGTCCGGCGATCACCAGGTACACCACCGTCATCAGGGTGCCCTCGGAGTAGGTGTTACCCGAGGGAGTGAATCCCAGCAGCAGCAGGCCGATGTAGGTGCCGAACATGCCGAGCATGAACACCTCGGAATGCGCGAAGTTGATCAGGCGCAAAACACCGTAGACGAGTGTGTATCCCACGGCCACGAGCGCATACACCGCTCCGTAGGTCAGGCCCTCGATGGTCAGGCCCCAGAAGCTGTTGACCAGCGAATGCACGTCGAACGTGATGGTCGAGGCCACCGCCGTCGACGACTGGGCCACGAGAAATGTGGCGGTCATCGGTCCCCTTCACCGTATGAGTCACAGCACGAGGTGCGCCCGGACCGCTGTGTGTGGCGGCCGGGCGCACCTGGTGTGTGGGCTATTTGACCTCGTATACCCAGATCAGCGACGTGGACAGTTCACCCTTGGGTGTCCACGAGTACTGGCGGGCCAGGCCTGGGCCGCTGTACTTGCTGATGTACTCGAGCAGCTTGGGCCGGGTGTTGTTGCCTTCCGCGATGCCCTTCATCATGATGGCCGCGATGTCGTAGGCCTCCACGGAGTAGACGCCGGGCTCCTGGTTGAACGCCGCCTTGTACTGCTGCGCGAACTCCGACGGGGCCGGACCGCACGGGCACGACAGGACCGCACCCTTGGCGGCATCACCGGCCTGCGCGGTGAACTGCGGATCGTTGGCACCGTCACCCGAGACGAACAACACGTTCGGATCGGCGGACTTCATCTGCTGCGCGAGCGGCGCGGCCTCGGCGTAGTAGCCGGCGTAGAACACGGCGTCGGGCGATGCCCCGGTGACCTTGGAGATGATGGCCGAGAAGTCACGCTCGCCCTTCTTCACATCACCCGAGCAGTCGGAGTCCAGTGCCGATCCGAGTGCGCCCTTGACAGCCTTGGCGAGGCCGGTGCCGTAGTCGGTGTCGTCCTCGATGACACAGACCTTCTTCTTGCCCATGGTCCCGGTCAGGTATTTGGCGACCGCCGGGCCCTGCACATCGTCGTTGGCCAGGCCACGGTAGAACGTCTTCCAGCCGTTGTCGGTAAGTGTCGGGTTGGTGGCCGACGCGGTGACCGACACCAGGCCGGCCTGGTTGAAGATGCCGCCGGTGGCCTTGGTCTCGCCCGAGAAGGCGGGACCGATGAGGCCGATGATGGAGTCGTCGTTGGTGATCTGCGGCGCCACCTGGGTGGCCTTCTGCGGGTCGCCTTCGGTGTCGAAGCGCTTCAGGGTGATCTTGCAGTTCGGGTTGGCCTTGTTGTGCTGGTCGACCGCGAGTTGCGCGCCGTCGACGATGTTGATGCCCAGCGCGGCGTCGGCGCCCGTGAGCGCTCCGGCCATGGCGATGTTTGTCGGCTCGCAGGTGGCGTTGGTGGCCTGGCCCGGGTTGAGGGCGTCGGCCTCGGATACCTTGGGGGACTCCTTGCCCTGTGTATTGATCTGGGCGAGAGGCGAAATGGTGAGCCCAGAACCCGATCCCGCCGACCCGCTCGTTTCCGAGCCGGAGTCGGATGACTTACTGCTACATGCCGATACGGCGAGCACAGCGGCCAGCGTCGCTGCCAGCGCTGCCGTCGTCACACGACGGTGCATTTTCACTACCTCTCGTCCAGCCACCCGGCCCCCACGGCCGGGAGGTCTACTGAGGAGACCTTCGCTGAACATAGACCCAACATCCGGTGTGCGCGACGCATTGAGCGCAAACGCCCATGACAGGGGGCGTCGGGTTTTCACAGAATTTACGAGAGGTGCGACGGCGTCAGTCGCTGGGACCGAGGGTCTCCACCACCACCTGGGCGACGGCCTTCATCGTGGTACGACGATCCATCGCGGCGCGCTGTATCCACTTGAACGCCTCGGGCTCGGAGAGCGCCTGCTTCTCCATCAGCAATCCCTTGGCACGCTCGACGAGTTTGCGCGTCTCGAGCCGCTCCTGCATTGTCGCGACTTCTTTTTCGAGCGTCGTGAGTTCGTGGTAGCGACTCACGGCCACTTCGATGGCCGGGACGAGGTCGGTCTTGGTGAATGGTTTGACGAGATAGGCCATTGCACCGGCGTCGCGCGCCTTCTCGATGAAGTCCCGCTGGCTGAAGGCGGTCAGCATGACGACCGGCGCGAGCCGCTTCTGTGCGATCTCGGTGGCCGCGTCGATGCCGTCGCGGACCGGCATCTTGATGTCCATGATCACGAGGTCGGGCTTGAGACTCTCGGTGAGGTCGACGGCGATCTGTCCGTTGGGGGCCTCGCCCACCACGTCGTATCCCTCTTCGCGGAGCATCTCGATGAGATCCATCCGGATCAACGAGTCGTCCTCGGCAACCAGCACCTTGCGGGTCACCTGCTGCTCGACCTTGGCGTCGTCACTCTCGGCCACCGTCACCATTCCCTCTTCGCCCACGCTTGCGAGTGGCCACCACATCAAGGCCGGACAGCGCCGATGGTTGGCTCACCGATGAACCGAAAGCGTACCGCTTGGCGTCGCGGGCGGCCGATCATCTAGTGTTGTCTGTTGCGACCGACACGGCCGCGCGCCCTCGTAGCCCAATTGGCAGAGGCAACGGATTCAAAACCCGTCCAGTGTGAGTTCGAGTCTCACCGAGGGCACTTGAAACCCCTGCTCAGCAGGGGTTTTTTCATTCTCTACAGTGTCCCACGAACACATGCGTGGGACAGACGTGGGAAATGGCGGTGTCCTCACAACGGTATTTGTGACCTATCCGAACGGTTATCAACCATCGGAAGGACGCCCCTCGTGACCCGCCATTACGCGGCTGTGAACCGCCCCGGGTCTGTCGGAGGCTCTCGAACCTGTGAAGGATGGAGAGCATGGCAGCACCACGCAAGTACAGTGAGGAACTCAAGGACCGGG
>NZ_JBSFQF010000020.1:0-56046 GCF_053588575.1 Gordonia sp. NPDC003429 | reverse complement strand
ACAACAGACCTTGACCGCCGCCGACCCACTACCCGAGGACCTCCAAGCCGCGATCAACGCGGTCGCCGGTACGCACTAATTGATAAAAGTCAGGTATGCCGACGAATCGCTCGACTCCTTCGTTGAGCATCTGTGTGAGCTGCATTTATGCACTCCACGCCAGCTGTTCTCGGCGATCAATGTGTCGGAAAGCCCAAGTTCGGGAAGTCCACTCGGTCGCCGTATCACCGACGCTGCGGTGCAGGAGTTGTCACGCCTGACTGCCGTCGACGAGCAGCGCCTGTTAGATGCGACGACTGCTCGATTCGCTCGAGCAGGTCTACAACTCAAGAACGGCGTAGGTCGCGCTGGCGACGATGCCTGGAGCTTTCCCGGCCACGTCGCGTTCTGTCCAGAGTGCCTGGCGCAGAACGACCTCCGATGGAACATTTCATGGTATCTGCGTTGGACCAATGTCTGCGTTGCGCACTCCGCAATTCTCGTCGACGAGTGTCCGGCCTGCGGCAACCGCCCCCGAACCACGGCGACCTTCCATCCACGTCGACCAGGTCAACTTACTACCATGTGGCGCATTCGCAGTTGCCCAACCTCGTGCTGCTCGGAATCGCTAGCCGAAGCCACGGCAACCCACATCGACTTGACCTCCCACGCAGCCAAGCAGGAAAGCTGGCTTACAACGGTCATTGAAGAAGGCGGCGCGAGATGCGAGTACGCCGAAGGCGAGTATCTCTCGGCAACAACAATTCTACGCGATCTCACATTGCTGACCCGACACGCACTTCACGCCATGATTCCGGCGACTCAGCGCATCCCTGCCGCACTCGATCCCGAAACCCCTGTAGTTCCCACGGCGTGGATTCCCGACGAACAAGCCCACTACAGCCAGTCCTTGCGGAAGGTGCCTCGCACAACCTTCCTGGTTGCACAAACCGCGGCAATTGACACGCTCCGTACGCGATGGTCAGTCGATCAATGTGAGAGCTGGATCGCACCCGAGCGCGCGGCCACGATGTCCGGCGTAGCGCGTCGAAGAACTGCTGGCCCGGTGAGCAACGCCCTGCTCCGCGTCATTGATCTACATCGAGGTGTCAATCACTTTCACCCCAAGTTGGTCTCACACGACAGCACTGGCCGGCGTCGTACACAACATGCCTACAGGACGTTCACGCTCGGCTCCACGCGTTCCATAGATGCTCAAACCCTACCGTCCACGATCTGGCCCATTGTCACACTCAGCGCGCCACCCATGCCACCTCGAGTTCAACGCGTATTCCCCCAGTTGGCGCCGATCGCGCTTGCCCTCTTTGGACGGCGGGCCGCAATGTCGACTCTCGCGAACACGTTTCAATTCGAGATCAGCGACGACGCCCTCCGGTTTGCTCTGAGCAACCTGATAGTCCACGACCGGGGTAGCGACACCTACACCTACATCGCCACCCTGCACGAACACCTGCAGACTCACCCGGCCCCGATCGACTACCGGCGCCGGCGGCTCCTGTGGCCGCATCCAAGCGACGTCGGTCGCAACCACATGCGCGAACTCGCACGCATTTCCGATCTCTATCTCACCAACGCATTCCGATGGAAAATCAACAGGTACGTCTGGCAACTTCTCACCGGAAACGATCCATTCTTCACTCGCGGTACCCAGTTACTCCACGGCCCCGCCGCTTACAGCTACAGGGCCTTTCTCACCACAATGCCCTTCGAACTTGAACAAGCCGCAGGACAGGTAGCCCAACGACTGCTCCTGAAGGAACGAATTGGGGAACCCGTGACATACAGCCCAATTCAAGGACCTGGTGGACTCTGGGCTCCAGGAACTGGTTCCCATTTCCTCGACACCTCTCACCGCACAGACCTCAGACAGACATCCAGATCGCTTGAGCACGCCGTCGCCGCAGCCGGCGAAAGTGAGGAACTGCTGCATATCGCGAGGAATGATCAAGACCTGTGGATCTGGGAGGGCGTGCCTTCCCGCAGAATGATCCCGGTAGTCACTTGATCAAGTCAGCGTTGCAGCGCTGGCGGAAAGGCACGCCTCATGCTCACGGTAGTCAACGCCCCTGATGGTTCCAACCAGTCCAACGACGATCACCGGTCGATCCTCGATGAGATCGTGCGCGACGGGGCCCGGCAGATGCTCGCCGCAGCCCTGCAGGCCGAGGTCGCTGCCTATGTCGATCAGTTCACCGATCAGGTCGATGAGCACGGTCGCCGGCTGGTGGTGCGTAACGGCTACCACAACGAGCGGGAGGTGATGACCGCTGCTGGTGCGGTGCCGGTGCGGGCACCGCGTGACGAGGCTCATCGATTCTCCCCAGGTGTGCTCGTTAAAATTCCCCACCTGGAGGCGGTCCTACTCTAGCGTTCGTCGGGTGGGTGCGGCGGCGGTGCGTTGGTTTTGCGAGCGCGCGTGGTGGTCGCGTAGGCGGTAGGAGTCGCCGTCGAGTTTGAGGACCACGGAGCGGTGCAGAAGTCGGTCGAGCATGGCGGCGGCGACGGTGGTGTCGCCGAGGACTTGGCCCCATTCGGCTACTGATCTGTTGGTGGTGATGACGATGCTTGTTTTCAAATAGCGTTGTGTCACAACTTGAAACAGTGCTGAGGCGGCTTCGGCGGGTAGTGGTAGGTAGCCGAGTTCATCGATGACCAGCAGGGTTGGTCCGGCGAAGAACCGCATGCAGGTCGCCCAGCGTCCCTCGATGGCGGCTTTGTGGCAGCGGGCGGCCAGATCGGCGGCGGTGGTGACGTAGGTGCGGTAGCCGGCGTGGACCGCGGCGCGTGCGAGGCCGACCGCGAGGTGGGTTTTGCCGGTCCCGGGTGGTCCGATGAGCAGCACGTTGGTCGCTGATTCCAGGTAGGCGCAGGTGCCCAGTTCCCGGATGAGGTGGCGGTCGACCCCGGGTGCGGCGTCGTAGTCGAACCCGTCGAGGGTGGCCGGGGTGGGCAGGCATGCGAACCGTAATCGGCCGGCCAGGCGGCGGGCCTCGGTGGCGGAGACCTCGATCGCGAGGAGGTGTTCGAGCATCTGGGTCATCGACCATTCTTCGTCGCCGGCGGTCTGCAGCACTGAGGGCAGTGCTTCGGCGGCGGCGTCGAGCTTGAGCACGGCGAGGTGGCTGCGCAGTTTCTGATAGGTGGAGACTGCAGTCTGGCTCTGTGGCTCGGGCATGGTGGTGTTGGTGGTCATGGCAGCTGGGTCCTGTTCTGTGCGGCGCGTTCGTAGACGGTCAGATCGATGACCGGTGCAGTGGCTGCGGCCGGAGAATTGTAGAGACTGGTTTCGGTTGTGTTGTGGCACAACGCTTGTGCTGCAGCAAGGGCGTCTTTGCCGGGTGGGATGCGTTCTTTGCGGCGATGGGGTGTGCCGCCGATGGCTGAGGCGGCCAGGGCGACGTGTTCCAGAGCGACGACGTGGCCGTGGTCGCGGATCTGGGCGCCGGTTCCGGGTGCGGCGAGGCGGTGGCGCGCGATCACGATCCCCGAGGTGGTGGCGATGTCGATGTGGTCCTCGCCGAGGCGCTCGGTCACCGCTACCTCGCTCATCGCCAACTCTGGCGGCACCGAGTACTGGTTACCGCGCCACGCGACGAGCGCTTGACGTGACACGACCCTGGCCTCGCTCACCAGCGCGGGAAACGGCTTCGCCGGTGGTCGGGAGAGCGGTTCGCGTTGGGCGACGGTAGCGACGTTGTAGCGGCCGTCACGAGTGCGGCGCATCCGCACATCCGAGCGGGTACGACAGAAGGTGTCCAGGCTCGCTTGGGCCTGTTCAACGGTGATGTCATCGGCAATGGTGCGCCACCACCGTTGAGCAGCAACACGATTGGCGGACTCGACGACGCCTTTGCGGTTACCGCGTCGTGGTGGGCAGATCGCCACCGACACGCCGTAGTGTTTGGCCACCGCCGCGAACTCCGAGGTCAGTGCACCGCTGGCCGGGTGGCACACCGTGGCCATCCGGTCGAACCGCCACACCTTCGTCACCCCGCCGAGCCGGCGGGTGATGCGATCGAGGCCGGCGACCACATGTGGGCGGGTCATATTCGGCGCCAGATAGCCGCGCCAGCGCCCCGAATGCGCCAGTGATCCGACGAACAGATAGGCCGTCGATCCCCATCCCCACGCCGCCGGAGGATCGGGTAGTTCTAGCCAATCCCATTGTGTCTCCTCACCAGCCGCGTGTTCGATGACCGCGTTCGGCCGGTGCACCGCGGTGGCGCACTGCTCGCACACCGGGCGCAGATTCCGGGCTCGGATCTGGCGGGTCAGGGTTTGATACGACTGGGCGTAGCCGAGTTCTTCGAGTTCGTCGCACAGGGTGCGCGCCCACAGATGCGGGTCTTCCCTCAGGCGTGCGGTCACGTAGGGCACGAACGGCTCGAACGGATCTTCCTCGAGCTTCTTGCGTTGACCCGGTGCGCGGACCCCGTTCAGATACGCCCGGATCGTTTTGCGGTCATGGCCGGTATGGCGGGCGATCGCCGAGATCGACCACCCTCGTTTCCGTAGTGCGTGTACTTCCACATCGTCCTCCCATGTCAACATGAGAAAGCGGGCCTCCCTTGAGCTGGTGAGTGGTCAGAGACCATCAGCATCTCGGGAGGCCCGCCCTCGCTGGCGGAGCCACACGGGTGGGGAATTTAGGTGAGCATCACTGGGGAATGTCGATGAGCGCCGTCACCGCGGGTCAACGACAAGCGGGTCGACCCTGAAACTGGTGAACGTCAACGGTTCTCGTCGAAGATCATCCCGGCGTGGGCACGCAAGAGTCCGGAGGTCAGCGCGGTGTTGCCGCTGCTGTACCTGCACGGGTTGTCGTCGGGGGATTTCGGGCCGGCACTCGAGCAGTTTCTCGGCTCGGGTGCAGGGTTGTCGGCGGCCACGATCACCCGGTTGACCAGCCAGTGGCAGAAGGAAGCCGCGGCCTTCGAAGACCGCGACATCACCAGCGATTATGTCTACCTCTGGGTCGACGGAATCCACCTCAAAGTCCGGCTTGAGCAGGAGAAACTGTGCCTGTTGGTGATGATCGGTGTGCGGGCCGACGGCCGTAAAGAGCTCGTCGCCCTGGCCGATGGCTACCGCGAATCGACCGAATCGTGGGCCGATCTGTTGCGGTCGTGCCGGCGCCGCGGCATGGCGGCCCCGAACCTGGCCGTCGGGGACGGTGCCCTGGGGTTCTGGGCTGCGTTGCGCGAGGTGTTCCCGGATACCCGAGAGCAGCGGTGCTGGTTTCATAAACAAGGCAATGTGCTTGCCGCACTGCCGAAGTCGGCCCATCCGAATGCGATCAAAGCGATGCAGGAGATCTACAACGCCGAAGACATCGACCACGCCCGCACCGCGATCACGGCTTTCGCCAAGACCTACGGCGCCAAGTACCCCAAAGCGGTCGCCAAGATCGTCGACGACGCTGATGTGCTGCTGGAGTTCTACCGTTACCCGGCCGAGCACTGGATTCATCTGCGCACGACCAACCCGATCGAGTCGACCTTCGCCACGGTCCGGTTGCGCACCAAGGTGACCAAGGGCCCCGGCTCACGGGCCGCGGGACTGGCGATGGCCTACAAACTCATCGAAGCCGCACAGACGAAATGGCGGGCCGTCAACGCACCCCACCTCGTCGCTCACGTCCGGGCCGGCGCCACCTTCAAAAACGGCGAACTCGTCGAACCCGGCACCGCCTCACCCGACCAGCAGGAGGCTGCCTGAAACAACCTCATCCACAGATCTTGACAATATCTCAGCATATCGCCCTATCGGGACATGCGCTGCTCGCCCAACGATTACTCCGATTCAGCGAGACCGCCGACTTGCCATCTATCGGCGCGGCCGCATCTGCAGCCGGAACATCAAGACACCAGATGGCCAAAGAGACTTCGTTCCTCGAAATGGCGCTCGACGAGCCTCTGTTCACACGCGATAGCCCAAATACCGCAACACGAAGACTGACGAGCATCGGCACCGAACTTCGAATTCTCGTCGACTCAAACGTCGACCAACTGCGGTCCGCCTCAAATTCTGGGGGATCGGCGTTCGCGTAGCGAAGATCGCCTCGCACGGCCTGTCAAGCCAGTTGGCTGACGCTCCGCAACAGCAAGGGTCATCGCCTCCCCTACACCGATAATTCAGCAAACGTCACGTGACTAAATGGTATGGGATACAGCGCGACAGTTTGAGTTGTCTCAACACTCGCACAGGTCTGTATGATTCGTCTCAACGTCTCACGGAAACTGGCCGTTTGTCTCAACTTTTCGCGATAGCGACACCAACTACCCCCGCGCCATATCCACGAAGCGGGACAAATGCAGTTGGTGCGCAACGGTTATCGTGGCCGTCGGTCCGTTGCGGTGCTTGCCCAAAATGATGTCGGCCTCACCCGCGCGTGGGTCGTCGCGCTCGAAAGCGTCTGGGCGGTGCAACAATATAACCATATCCGCATCTTGTTCAAGCGATCCCGACTCGCGGAGATCCGACACCTGTGGCTTCTTGTCGGTGCGCTGCTCCGGCCCGCGGTTGAGCTGGCTGATCGCGACCACAGGAACCTCGAGTTCCTTTGCGAGCAGCTTCAATTGGCGGCTGAATTCCGACACCTCCTGCTGCCGGGACTCCACCTTCTTGCCCGACGTCATCAGCTGCATGTAGTCCACCACAACGAGTTTGAGGTCGTGGCGCTGTTTGAGCCGGCGCGCCTTGGCGCGGATTTCCATCATCGTGAGGTTGGGCGAGTCGTCGATGAACAGCGGCGCCTCGGAGATCTCCCCCATCCGCCGCGCCAGCCGCGTCCAGTCGTCGTCGCTCATCGAACCGCCGCGCATGTCGCCGAGTTTGATCTTGGCCTCCGCCGACAGCAGGCGCATCACGATCTCGGTCTTGCTCATCTCCAGCGAGAACATGGCCGCGGTCATCTGGTGGCCGATGGCGCACGACCGCAGGAAGTCCATGGCCAGCGTCGAATTGTGCGTGGGCACCATCGCCTCACCGGCCAGATACAGGCACTCGGGGTTGTCCACCTGCACACACCGCACCGGCACGCTGCGCACCGCGCGCACCGCCACCACGCGGCGCACCCCGGCCCGACCGCGAAGTTCCTTGTGCCGCACCGCCTTGTGATGAACGGTGAACACGTCGTCGTCGGCATCCACCCGCAGCCAGCCGGTGGCCGACCGCTTGTAGTTGTAGCCCAGACCCGCCACCAGATCGGCCACCACCTCGGTCATGTGGCGGGTGGCCGCCGGCACGATGATCCACCCGTCCTCGTCGACGCTGGCGCGCGCATCGAGCAACCCCGCGAGCAGTGCCCGACGCTGCGCGATCGAACCCCGCAGGTACTCGTAGGGAATGCGTCCACCGAGGTCGGCCATCACCGTCATCGCATCCACCGGCCCCTCGGCGTCGATGCGCATCGCGATCTCCGGATCGTCGAACGCCATCCCCGCCAACGCGGCCACCGTGTACGGACCGTAGGCAAAATGCTTGCGCGGCAACTCCAATGGCTTGGTGTTGCGCACCACCGCGCAGCCCACGTAGGTGCGCAGCTCGCGCGTGGTCAGCAGGCGCTGCTCGGCGTCCACGTCGGCCACCCATTGATGCTCCTCGTCGGCCACCAGCACCGCGCCGTCGTTGAACTCCACCTCGTAGCACGGGCGGTCGGTGAGGACGTCGGTTGCGGCGACCACCGTGGTGGGCCGACCTTGCGCATCGAGCAGCCGGTCACCCACCGACACCCGGCCCATCGTGGTCCACCCGCCGGGCGTGGGCAGCGGGGTGTCGAGGGCGAGCGCCTTCCCGACACCGGGCCGCGCGGCCACGATGATCATCTGACCGGGATGCAGTCCGTTGGTCACCTTGTCCAGATCGGCGAACCCGGTGGGCACGCCCAGCGAGATCCCGCCACGCGACGCGATCGAATCGATCTCGTCCATCGTCGGCTGCAGCAGCTCTTCGAGCGGAACGTAGTCTTCGGCGGTGCGGCGCTCGGTGACCTCGTACACCTCGGCCTGCGCACGATCGACCACCTCGGCCACGTCCTGGCCGTCGGCCCCGGAGTAGCCGAACTGCACGATGCGTGTCCCGGCCTCCACCAGCCGCCGCAGGATCGCGCGCTCGGCCACGATCTCGGCGTAGTAGCCGGCATTGGCGGCAGTGGGCACCGTGGAGATCAGGGTGTGCAGATACGGCGCCCCGCCCACCCGGCGCAGCTCCCCGGCCCGCTCGAGCTCCGCGGCGACGGTCACCGCGTCGGCGGGCTCACCGCGGCCATAGAGCTCCAGGATGGCGTCGTAGACGGCCTGGTGCGCCGGCCGGTAGAAGTCGTTGGACCGGATCTTCTCGATGACGTCGGCGATGGCGTCCTTGGACAGCATCATGCCGCCGAGCACCGACTGCTCGGCGGCCATGTCCTGCGGGGGCTGGCGACCGAACTCCTCCGCGGGAACATCGGGCAACGGCTCGGCACCACTGGTGTCGCGCGACCCGCCACGGCCGCGATCATCCACAACTGCCACGTCTCCCCGCCTCTCGATCCATCGATCGCTGACGACCGATATCCCCAACCGTCAGCACCGTCGACACGGCGTTAGTGGAGATCTCCACCCAGGCGTCGCCGGCCGGGCGACGAGGTGGTGATTCCGGTAGTACTCGCGGGCTCCGACAATCGGCTCGGTGGCTGAACCTGTTGCCACCCGGTGGCACTGCAGGACGACATTAGGAGGTGACGAACGTCCACTCAAACCCACTTGTGCGCCAACCTGTGGACGAGCTGTGGACGCGGCGCCGTCTTCGCACGAGGGCTTGTGCAGTGGATGTGGACAACGTGAGGAGTCAGCTTGTGCGTAATCGCGAATCCGCAGTTCAGGCGGTGTGAAAACTATCCACAGCTCCAAATTTTTCTGGGCTCGGCGTGTCGTCTTAAAGGTGGTCTCGGGCGTGTTGCTCAGACCGTGCAACCACTTCCCCGCAACATTGAAGTGAACGATTGGTGTGATCTGCATTACGACTGCTCGCAGGGTGTGCACTCACTTATTCCCGGCTGCTACGGAGTCGCGATCGTCCGGTTCTGCCCACGCGGCGTGCCCCCATGTGCTGAACTGGCGCAGTGTCGAACCCGGGACTCGCACGCACACTCCGCCGCGCCGGCGCCGCGGTGATCGCCGGGTCCGCTCTCGCGGCCGGCGGGATCGCGCCGACGATGTCAGCACCGGCCCAGGCGGCTCCCCCCGGATCCCCGACGCTGCCCGCCGCCTTCGACCTCGCCCGGTTCACCCCGGTGAACCCCACGCCTTACCAATCGGTGGCCTACGCCGACAACGGCCGATGGTTCTTCACCACCGGCCGCTGGATGTGCCAGCTGGGCCCGTCGGCTCGCTCCGTCGGCTGCCAGGGGCATCCGGCCACCGCGCCGCCCCGCGTCGACGGCGCGGCGATCACCGACGACGCGCAGGGGCCGTGGTGGGTGCCGTCGCAGGGGCAGATCAACGCCCCCACCTACCGGTTCGGGTCGGCCGCGGGATTCCGCCCGCCGCTGCTCGCCGTGGGCCGTCGGATCACCGTCGGAGGCGTCACCTGCACCGTGCCGTCGCCCACCCAGGTGGCGTGCCGCACCGGCGAACGCGCACTGATCTTCACTCCCGCGTGGCACAAGTTCTACTTCCCGTCCGGTGACACCGCGCACGCGGGCAACCCGGCACCGCGATACCTGCCGCCGCCCCTGCAGTACTGGAATCAACTGCCGGCCGCTCCGCCCGCGCCGTGGTGATTCGCACCCGAGAGCGCGCGTGCCGCAGGTGAGTGGGCACGCTCGACCCGGATGTGGGCACGCTCGACCCGGATGTGGGCACGCTCGACCCGGATGTGGGCACGCTCGACCCACCAAAGTGGGTCAGCTCGCGGGAGCCCCTGTGGGAACGGTGATCCGCGCGCGTCGCAATCGCAAGTCGCCGAGCCGGCGCGGCCGTGTGGTCACCAGCGAGGCCGATGCCGCTCCGGGTGCCACCTGAACGACGGGGAGATCGGTTGTCGCGCAGAGCTTTCGGGCTAGCCAGTGCGCCGAGGGCCGGCCGCCGATCACCACGGCCCCGGCGCCGAGCTGCTGCGCCTCGCGGGCGAGCACCACGTGCGTGTCGCCGCTGCGCACCACACAGTGCACGTGCACAGCGCCCGCCGCTCGTGCCGCTTCGCGTGCGCAGCGCAGCACCTCGTCGACCATTGTCCGCTCCTCGAGCAGGTACGAATCGTCGCGCAGGGCGGTGCGCAGCATGACTTCGGAGGGCGAGTACTTCGGGCGGATCGGTGTACTGCCGACCGCGCCGACGAGGTGCAGAGCCACGGTGTCGCGGGCGCACTGGGCGGCATAGACGACGGCCCACCGCGACGACTCCGAATCGGTGACACCGACGACGACCGTCGGAAGCGCCGACGGCGGCTGGGTGTCACGCATGGGAATCGCGGTGACCGGAAGGTGTTCGATGTGCTGACCGAGAAGCATCATGATACCTCCGGCCACCAGGGGGTAGCCGCATTGATTGCTCTGGCGCGCAACCGATTTCGGTTTCCACGGGCGAGCAGTCGCGAACGCTCGCCGTAGTCGAGGGAGGGCTGGCCGAACAATCCGACTGCGAGACACAGGGTTGCGGCGATGACGAGAAGGAAGATAATGAGCATGGCGTACATCTCCGGGCTGAAATGACTTGCGGTGGTACACGAATCTCTCCCCGCAGGCACCCCGATGTGACCTGCCGGATTCCGCCCCGACACAGAACAACTCGTGAGAGCAACGCTACGAACGCACATGTGACCTGTAACGCGTAGTGGACTACTCCACTACGCGTCCCGCGGGGCGCCCGTGTTGTGCGGACTACGCGATTGGTAAGTCGCCCAAAGTAAACGCGAGGACAACAAAGGCCGGACGGAACATGTCCGTCCGGCCTTTGCGACCAGTGATTGCGGTGAGCGTCAGTTCGCGACGACCGCCAGGTCGACGGTGGCGGTGACGTCGGGATGCAAGGCGACCACAACGGGGTACGTGCCTGTGGCCTTGATGTGACCCTTCGGCAGTTCGACGACACGCTTGTCGACGGCCGGGCCGCCGGCGGCCTTGATGGCGCCCGCGACGTCGGCTGCGGTGACCGAGCCGAACAGCTTGCCCGAATCGTGTGTTTTCACGGTCAGCGACACGTCGGTGAGCGCCTCGATGGCCTGCTTGACCTCGTTGGCGTGCTCGAGTCCGCGGATCTCGCGAGCCTCCTGCGAGCGGCGGATGCCCTCGACCTGCTTCTCGGCGCCTCGCGTGGCCTTGATGGCCAGGCCGCGTGGCAGCAGGTAGTTGCGGCCGTAGCCGTCCTTGACCTCGACGGTCTCGCCGGCCTCGCCGAGGTTCTCGACGGCGGCGGTGAGGATGAGCTTCATGTCAGTTCCCCTTCCGCTTATCGCGAGGTCGAGGTGAAGGGCAGCAGTGCCACCTCACGCGAGTTCTTGACGGCCACCGCGACGTCGCGCTGGTGCTGGACGCAGTTGCCGGTCACGCGACGCGACCGGATCTTGCCGCGATCGGACAGGTAACGGCGCAGCAGCGCGGTGTCCTTGTAGTCGATCTGCGACTTCTTGTCTTTGCAGAAGGAGCACGCCTTGGTCTTGGTGACCTTTTCGACGCGGACCTTCCGTCCCTTCTTGTTTGCCATATGTGTTCTCCCAGAAAATGTGCGATGACGGGGCTACCGTCGTCGCGATCAGAATGGTGGTTCGTCGTCCCCGCCGCCGAAAGAGGAGCCGCTGCTCGCCGGAGCGCTGCCCCACGGGTCGTCGGCCGCCTGCTGGCCCCCTCCGCTCCGGCTGCCGCCGGAGGAGGAGGAACCGAACCCGCCGCCGCCCCCACCGCGCGAGGCCTTGTTGACCTTGGCGGTGGCGTACCGCAGCGAGGGGCCGATCTCGTCGACCTCGAGTTCCACAACCGTGCGCTTCTCACCCTCGCGGGTTTCGTAGGACCGCTGCTTGAGGCGGCCCTGCACGATGACCCGGGCTCCCTTGGTCAGGCTCTCGGTCACGTTCTCCGCGGCGTCGCGCCAGATGTTGCAGCGCAAGAACAGCGCTTCGCCGTCCTTCCACTCGTTGGTCTGACGGTCGAAGGTGCGCGGCGTGGACGCCACCGTGAAGTTGGCCACCGCAGCTCCCGACGGCGTGAACCGGAGTTCCGGATCCGCGGTGAGATTGCCGATGACGGTGATGACCGTGTCGCCTGCCATGTGTGTCCCCTTGGTCGTGGTTGGGCACTCGTCGATCGATGTGCTCCGAGGTTGGTCGCGTGTGACCTCAACCCTAAGCGGGCCCACCGACGTGGTCGGTGTTTCTCGGCGTCGATCGGGGAATCTGTGGACTACTTCCGCAGGACCTTGGTGCGCAGCACCGACTCGTTCAGCTTCAGCTGACGGTCGAGCTCGGACACCGTCTTGGGCTCCGCGTTCAGATCGATGACCGCGTAGATGCCTTCGCTGTGCTTGGCGATCTCGTACGCGAGTCGACGTCGGCCCCAGATGTCCACACCATCAACCTTGCCGCCATCATTGCGGACAACGTTGAGAAAGGTATCGAGTGAGGGTGCGACGGTGCGCTCGTCCAGATTCGGATCGAGGATGACCATCAATTCGTAGTGACGCATAAGACCACATCACCTCCTATGGGCTCATCGGCCACGGACTGTCCGTGGCAGGAGGGTCGCCTGCGTCGGCAACCTCTCCAAGATACACGAATGCCGCTGACCAGCGAAATCGCGGTCGCTTGGGAACAGGTCGGCCGCTTGCCCGCCGATACCGGACAGAACTTGTCCGCTATCGCTCTTAGCGTCGGTGACGACGGATAGCCGATCCGCCGAGCACCCCAGGAGGACACCATGAATCTCGCCGCCACCCGCATCTTCACCGACGACGTCGATGCTCTCGTCTCGTTCTACGAAAAGCTGACCGGCGTCGTCGCCAACCGTGTGCACCCGCTCTTCGCCGAATTGAGCACCCCGACCGGCACACTCGCGATCTCCAGCACCCAGACCGTGCCGCTCCTCGGCGAGGACGCCGCGCGAGCACGCGACAATCACTCGATCACCCTCGACTTCCTCGTCGACGACGTCGATGCGCTCTATCCGACGTTGCGCGACACGGTCACCGAGTTCGTCAACGAACCGACGACGATGCCGTGGGGTAACCGGTCGCTGCTGCTGCGTGATCCCGACGGAAATCTGATCAACCTGTTCACCCCGCTCACCGATGCGGCGCGGGCACGCTTCGCGTCGTGATGCACCTTCGATGACTGCGCCGGGTACGTGGCGCGGACCACCCACCAGCCACCCCCTACCCTGTAGGCCATGCCCGCGCTGCGCTTCACTCCTGTTCTGAGCTTCGGGCAGTACTCACTCTCACGACGCGGCGACGCTGCCGTGGTGACGCTGACCTCGATGCTGCTGACGGCGGCGGCGCTGTACTGGTCGTACAAGTTCAAGATCAAGTGCGGCGGGGCGCCCTACTACCCGGACGGGCGCTCGCACCATTTCCCCGTCGGCGATCCCCACGCGCTGATCGCGTGCTACTCCGACCTGATGTACCTGTGGGTGGGTCGCGACATCAACAACCACGTGTTTCCCTACATCCACGGGGGCATGGGCGCCGACGGAAAACTCTTCGGCGGCGTCGTCGAGTACCCGGTGCTGTCGGGTCTGCTGATGTATCTCGGAGCGATCGGCGCTCACACCGACACCGAGTTCTTCCGACACTCCGCACTCCTTCTGGCGCCGTTCGCTTTCGCGATCACCATCATGCTGGCGTTGATGACCCGCTGGTGGGTGCTGCTGTGGGCGGCCACCCCGCCGCTGGTGCTCTACGCGTTTCACAACTGGGAACTGCCCGTGGTGGCCACCGCGGTGGGCGCGGTGGCGGTGATGGCGTGGGGATCGACGACCAGTCCCCGCACCGGTGAGCGCAGGTTGTCGGTGCGCACCGCGGCCGTGCTCGCCGCGATCGTCCTCGGCATCGGCTTCTGCCTCAAGCTCTATCCCGGCTTCTTCGTACTGCCGCTCGCGGCGTACGTGCTGACTCGCACCACCGATGCCCACCCGGCGACCCGTGATCTCGACTGGGTGGGCGCGCTGCGGGTGGTCGGCGCCGCCGCGGTGACGGTGATCGCCATCCAGGCGCCCTTCATGATCGCCGGGTACGACGGGTGGAAGGCGGCGCTGACGTTCCAGGGCCGCCGCAAGTCCGATCTCGACACCAACTCCATCTGGTACTGGGGTCTGCGGCATTTCACCGGCGGCCAGAACGACACCTACAACTCTCTCGTCGGCCTGCTCTCACCCGTGCTGATCATGTGCGCCTTTGCCGCGGCGCTCTATCTCGGGTGGCGTCGCTACCGCGATATCGGCACGTATCCGTGGATCGGGGTGTCGGGGTCGATGCTCGCCGGGTTCATGCTGTTCCACAAGGTGCACTCGCCGCAGTACACGTTGTGGATTCTGCCGTTCTTCGTGCTGCTCAAGGTCCGCTGGCCGGTCATCGTCGCCTACCTGGTGGCCGATTTCATCCTCGACATCAGCATCTTCCGACTGTTCGGCATCTACACCTCCGGGTCGCCGATGCAGTGGTGGGTGATGGCCGGCGTCAACATCGGGGTGTGGGCCACCGCCGCCATCCACCTCTATCTGATCGCCGCGCTCGTGCGTGCGCCGCTGCGCGAGCCGCTGGCATACATGTTGTCGCCGGGCCGACTCGACAAACCCGACATCGAGCTGGCGTGGTCGAAGTGAACGCGTGGTACACGTGAGAAATGCGTGGCTGGGGGACGACCCGCTGGTGGGAGATCGTGTCACCCTGCGACCACTCACCCCCGACGACGCGCCCGACCTCGGTGCTGTGGTGACCGATCCGTCGAGGTTCCGCTGGGTGCCCGGCGTCCCCACCGACGACGAGTCCGCCCGCGCCTGGATCACCGCCGCCCGCAACAATCCCGACCATCGGGTGGCCTTCGCGGTCATCGACAATGACGGCGGGCGTCTGGTCGGCACCACGAGCTTCTACGACATCGATCCCGCGAACCTCGCGGTCGCCATCGGCTACACCTTCTACGGCGAGGACGTGCAGGGCACCGCGGTGAATCCCACCGCCAAGTACCTGCTGCTACGGCACGCGTTCGAGGAGTGCGGGGCGGTACGGGTCGTCTGGCACACCCACGAGCTCAACACGCAATCGCGTGGGGCGATCCTCAAGCTGGGCGCCACCTTCGAGGGACTGCTGCGCAAGCACCGCCGCTTCGGCGACGGCTGGCGCACCACGGCACAGTACGCGATGACCGACGACGACTGGCCGGCCGCGAAAGCTGCACTCCTCGAACGTCTTTCGTGACTCACGCGCCTTTCGTGACTCACGCGCCTTTCGTGACTCACGTGCCATTCGCGACGAGCGCGCCGGACGTCCCGGACCTCTCGTACGACGCCGCCGCGGCGGGCACGTCACCGCGGTAGGCGCCGGGTCCGCCGTCGAGTACACCGCCCGCGGGATCGTCGAGCGGCCTGCCGATGCGATCGTGGCGGACCAGGTCGTCACGCGGATGATAGATCTGCCAGATCACCACCACGCACATCGCGATCACCATCACGCCCCGCATCGCCACCGCGAGGACGAACCAGCCCTCGGGCAGCCAGCGGCGCTCGGGGTCGAGGAACAACGACATCCGCGGGATCCACACCAGCGCATCGATCACCATCCAGGTGAGCAGCAACCGCGTGTGTGGAATGGCAAGCACCGCAAGCGGAACCAGCCACAACGAGTACTGCGGACTCCACACCTTGTTCACCAGCAGGAAGGCCGCCACCGCGAGGAAGGCGAGCTGCGCGAGCCGGGGTCGGGTGGGCGCACGCAACGCCAGGAAGGCGATGCCGGCCAGTGCCGCGACCAACAGGCCCAGCGTCAGGGTGTTGAGAACCGTGATGTTCCAACGGAATCCGGCCGCTTCGGCGATGATGTGGAACACGGTGTCGGAGTCGGCGTTGCGTTCGGCGTTGTACCGGAAGAACTCCAGCCAGCCGTTGGGGTACAGGATGGCGACCGGAAGGTTCACCACGACCCAGGTCAGTACCGCCGCCGCCGCGGCGGCGGCGAAGTCCCACATCCTGCGGCCCCGCAGGCACAGGACCAGCAATACCACCAGCAGCAACACCGGATACCACTTGGACGCCACCCCGAGTCCGATGAAAAGTCCCGCCAGCCAGGGTTTCTCGCGTGCCCACGCGAGGATGGCCAACGCGACCATGGCGACCGCGATGGCGTCGAAGTTGGTGAAGGCGTGCACCACCACCAGCGGTGAGAGTGCCACCAGCCACGCGGCCCAGATCCGCGTTCGTGCGGTCAGTGCGGTGGCCCACACGGTGACCAGCCAGAACAGCGCCAGGCCCAGTGCCACCAGGTTGAAGAACAGGACCACCGTCAATGCCGCAGGGACACCCCACTTGTCGTGGGCGCTCTGCCACGCGTCGGCGGTCTGCGCCGCGGCGTACATGTAGAGCCCGGTGAGGACCGGATACTCCATGTACCGCTTGATGGTGTTGCCGTCGGCATCCTTCTGGTACCAGTACGTCTTGTACGGGAAGGCGCCACGGTCGAGGCGTTCGGCGCCGAAGAGCGCGATCACGTCGGAGTAGCACAGATCGGTGAACTGCCGCTGGTTGTCCCAGTCGAGCCGAAGGCCCGCGCCGGTGTCGTTGGCCGCGCTGGTGGCCGGCGCCTGCTGCAGGCATCCCGCCTTGCCGAACCAGCCGAGTGCCAACGCGCACAGTGCGAATGCCAGCAGGATGCGCACCGGGGTCCAGCTGCGGCTGCGGCCGACTGCCGCGTGCGTACCCATCGGCCCGCCGATCACCCGGCTGGCCTCGCCGACCACCACGTCGGAGCGGCTCGGAATGATCCGCGCGCTGTCGCTACGCAGATCCTCGGCCAATGGTGCCGGACCGGTGGGCGTCGGAGTGTGGGGTGCCGGGGCAGCCGTCACGGAATCGTCCGGAGCCGCAGCGCCGGTGTCATCCAATGGGCGGCTCGGGCGTGTTTTGGTTACCGCCGCCGGTGCCTCCGCCGGTGTCCCCGCCACCGGTGCCACCGCCGCCACCCCCGGTACCGCCACCATTGCCGGTACCGCCGTTTCCGCCCGGCTCGGGCGCACCCGGCAGCGGAATGGTGACCCCCGGCGCCAGGGTGACCCCGCCGCCGCCACCGCCGCCATTGGGCAGATTGGGCGTGTTCGGGTTCTCCGGCGCCTGCCGCGTCCTGGTGCGGGTGTCGTAGTCGTTGTTGTACGACGTCTTGGGAGCTTCGTAGGGCACGCCCGCTTGTCCGCCCACTGCCGCAGGCTCGGGGAACTGCTCGATGGGTTGGCCGGCCAGGGCGTTGTCCATCGTGCGTCGCCAGATCTGGGCGGGCAGGCCGCTTCCATAGACCGGCGAGCCGCCGTAGTTCGTCAGCGCGGTGCCCGAATCGGTGCCCACCCAGACCGCGGTGGACAGCTGCGGGGTGTACCCGACCATCCACGCGTCCTTGTTCTGGCCGGTGTCGCCGAGCTGTGCGGTACCGGTCTTGGCGGCCGACGGGCGCGCGCCGAGCTCGTCGTCGGAAAGCGAGTTGCCGTTGGAGTAGGCCGCGATCGGCTCGAGGGCCGCGGTCACGTTGTCGGCGACCTTCGCCGGGAACACGCGCTTGCCGTCGTTCTTGGGATGCTCGTAGAGCACGTCACCGCTGGCGGTTTCGACCTTCTGTACGAAGTAGGGTTCGCGGTAGATGCCCGACGCGGCGAGTGTCGCGTAGGCCGACGCCATGTCGATGACGCGCGACGGGTACTGGCCCAGCACCACGCCGCCCTCGACGGAACCGTTCGGCTGCTGCAGGGTGTGTTCGGTGTTGCCGAACGACTCCGCGACGCCGGCGGCGTGCGCGGCGTCGGCCACCGCCTGCGCCTGCCCCTTGAGATCCATCATGAGTCGGTAGTAGACGGTGTTCAGCGACATCTTCATCGCGGTCGCGAGGTTGCACGATCCGCAGCTCTCGCCGTCGGAGTTCTCCACGGTGAGTCCGGTGGGCGATTGGTAGGGCGCCGAACTGTAGACCTTGGACAGCGGCACACCCTGCTCGAGCGCGGCGATCAGCGCGAACACCTTGAACGACGAGCCCGTCTGCAGACCGGCCTGCGCGTAGTCCCAGCCCTGACCGTCGTCGCCGCCGTAATAGCCCTGCACGCCGCCGGTCCGGGGATCGATCGACACCACCGCGGTACGCAACTTGGCCGGCTCACCGTTGAGAATCCCGTTGTCGCACGGATAGATCTTGTTCTGCCGGCAGGCCGCCTGGACGGCGGCGTTCTGCACCTGCGGATCGATCGTGGTGGTGATCTTGAGGCCTTCGGTGCGCACCTGCGCCTCGGAGATGTTCAGGTTGGCCAGCTCGGCCAGCACCTGACGCTTGATCAGGCCGTTGGGACCCGGGGTCTCGGCGGCCGCCGCGGGTTGCGGTGCCACCTTCGGGTACTGCATCTCGTCGCGCTCGGCCTTGGTGAGCGCCCCGATCTGCACCATGCCGTCGAGCACGTAGTTCCAGCGCCCGTACGCCGCGTCCTTGTCGACGGCCGGATCGTAGTAGGAGGGGGAGCGGATGGCTGCGGCCAGCACCGCCGACTCGGCGGGCGTCAGTTTGCTGACGTCCTTGCGGAAGTAGGCCTGCGAGGCCGCCGACACGCCGTAGGCACCACGCCCGAAGTAGATGGTGTTCAGGTAGGCGGACATGATGTCGTCCTTGGACCACTCGCCCGACATCTTGGTCGCGATCGCAAGCTCCTTGAACTTGCGCTGATAGCTGTGCTCGTCACCGACCAGCGCGTTCTTCACGTACTGCTGGGTGATCGTCGAACCGCCGCCCGCGTCGGCGTTGTTGGTGAACCGGCCGATCACGGCGCGGACGATACCGGTGACGGAGAATCCCTCGTTGCTGCGGAACTGCCGATCCTCGGCGGCGATTACCGCGTCCTGCAACGACTGCGGAATATCGGTGATCTTGACGTCGGTGCGATTGCCTTCGGGCGGAACGATTTTCGCGAGTGTCTTGCCACTGGAGTCGGTGATCGTCGCGACCTGGTTCTGCTTGATGTCGCCGGGCCCGGGCACCGTGGCCGTCAGATAGGTTGCGGCGAAAGCGATGATGCCCAGCAGCGCGATCGCCGGCACGATCGCCGCGAGGATGCCCAGCGTCCACGCCACCACACGGTGGCGCGAGCGGGTCTTCTCGTCGGCGGATCGGGGAGCGCTGCCCCCGGCGCGCTTGGTTGCGCTGCCCGTGTTCTTGGTCCGCTTGTTCTGGGTGCTCTCGGCGCGCCCTGGCGACGACTTCTTCTCGTCGCTCATCGATCGCCCCTTTGCCACATCGTCGCGGCCATTGCCGCGGGGGTCGCAACCGCACTGGTGCTCGGTTGACCGCTCATCACTCTAAACTTCTCCATCGCCCCAGTTCCCGTCATCACTGACCACACCACTGTGACGCACGCCCCGGGCTTGGGCAAAACCTGGCAGACCGCTACGCGCACGTCGAAGCGTCGGCGGAAACCTCCGGGGCTCCGTCGACGACGCCTACTTGGCCACCCGGCGCGAACGGGTCGAGCGGGGCGGCAAACCCGCAACGTACGACTGGACGAGATGGTTCCAGCTGCAGGTCCGGCACACCTCCACGACGTGCACGGTGAACTCCTCGGCCGACGCGGCCAGGCGGGAGATCTCGTCGGCGGTGCGGGCCGAACCCGACACCTGACCCAGCCGATCGCCGAACACCCACGACACGAGCGTGACCTGTTCTTTGCGGCAGATCGGGCACAGAGTGGGCGATTGGCGGCCGTGGAACTTGGCGGCGCGCAGCAGGTAGGGACTGGCATCGCACACCTCGGCGACGGCTGTCCGCCCCGAGTGGACGTCGGACAGCCGTGAGCGTCGCTGCAAGGCGTAGTCGACGATCTGGCGCACGTTGTTCAGGGTACGTGGTCGGGTCCGGCGCCGTCGGCAGGACGTGGTCTCGACAAGCTCGACCAGCGGGAGGAAAGCTCGACCAGCGGGAGGAAGGCCCCTACCGCCGGGAGAACGGCCCCGCCGCCGGGAGGACGTGGTCTCGACAATCTCGACCAGCGGGAGGAGAAGAGCCCCACCGCCGGGCTGAGGTGGCATGACCAGCCCGTGTCGACACGGTTATATCGGTGCGATACATTGGTGAACACATCGGATCGAGGTGTTGCGTTGTCAGCACATCCCGACATGTTGATTTAGTGTCCCGGCGAGTCCCGGCGAGGAGGTGTGCGCGGTGTTGGAGCTGGCGATTCTCGGTTTGCTGCTGGAATCCCCCATGCACGGCTACGAACTGCGCAAACGCCTCACCGGTCTGCTCGGCGCCTTTCGCGCGTTCTCCTACGGATCGCTGTATCCCACCCTGCGCCGCATGCAGGCCGACGGGCTGATCGACGAGACCAGTGCACCGTCGGGCGTCAAGGTGCGACGCGGGCGTCGGGTGTATCAGCTCACCGAGAAGGGGCGGGTGCGGTTCGCCGAACTCGTCGCCGACACCGGTCCGCAGAACTACACCGACGACGGTTTCGGCGTGCACCTGGCCTTTTTCAGCCGCACCCCGGCGGTGGCGCGTATGCGCATCCTGGAGGGCCGTCGGCGGCAGGTGGAGGAACGCCGCGAGGGACTGCGCGAACTCGTCGGGCGCGCCAGCCGCAGCTCGGACCGTTACACCCGCCAGCTACACGAACTCAGCCTGGAATCGAGCGAGCGTGAGGTGCGCTGGCTCAACGAACTCATCGCCGCGGAGGCGTCGGACACCGAGTCCGCCTCCCCCACCCCGACGCGGGGCGCCGACGCGCCCACCGTCGACACAGATCTCCCTCTCGCGGCACAGCCGAGCCGCGGCGGGATGCAGGAAACAACCGAGTCGCGAACCGACGCGCTCGGCCGTACACCGGTGCCACAGAGTTCACCGGCAATGCCCGGAGACAACCGAGGGCCGACAAAAGAAGAAGGAGAACCCGACCATGGGTGAGCCCAATAAGGTGCGCGTGGCCATTGTGGGCGTAGGAAACTGCGCTTCATCCTTGGTCCAGGGCGTGCAGTACTACAAGGACGCCGACGAGAACTCGACGGTTCCCGGCCTGATGCACGTGAAGTTCGGGCCGTACCACGTGCGTGACGTGCAGTTCGTCGCCGCCTTCGACGTCGACGCCAAGAAGGTCGGCTTCGACCTGTCCGACGCGATCTTCGCGAGCGAGAACAACACCATCAAGATCGCCGACGTGCCGCCGACCGGCGTCACCGTGCAGCGCGGCCACACCCTCGACGGCCTGGGCAAGTACTACCGCCTGACCATCACCGAGGCCGACGGCGACGGCGTCGACGTGGTGCAGGCGCTGAAGGACAACGAGGTGGACGTCCTGGTGAGCTACCTGCCGGTGGGCTCCGAGCAGGCCGACAAGTTCTACGCCCAGTGCGCCATCGACGCCGGCGTGGCGTTCGTCAACGCGCTGCCGGTGTTCATCGCGTCGGACCCCGAGTGGGCCGAGAAGTTCCGCGCGGCCGGTGTGCCGATCGTCGGCGACGACATCAAGAGCCAGGTGGGCGCCACCATCACCCACCGCGTGATGGCCAAGCTGTTCGAGGACCGCGGCGTGACCCTCGACCGCACCTACCAGCTCAATGTCGGCGGCAACATGGACTTCAAGAACATGCTCGAGCGTGAGCGCCTGGAGTCGAAGAAGGTGTCGAAGACCCAGGCCGTGACCAGCAACCTCAACGGCCCGCTGGCAGGCAAGATCGAGGACAAGAACGTTCACATCGGCCCGTCGGATCACGTGGCCTGGCTCGACGACCGCAAGTGGGCGTACGTGCGCCTCGAGGGTCGCGCCTTCGGCGACGTGCCGCTGAACCTGGAGTACAAGCTCGAGGTGTGGGACTCCCCCAACTCGGCCGGCATCATCATCGACGCCGTGCGTGCGGCGAAGATCGCCAGGGACCGTGGCATCGGTGGCCCGATCCTGCCGGCGTCGGCGTACCTGATGAAGAGCCCGCCCAAGCAGCTCGCCGACGACGTCGCGCGCGCCGAGCTCGAGGCGTTCATCGAGGGCTGAGCGTCACTTCGCCGCACATACCCGGCGGCAGTTCCACCGGAAACCGCCCCTGAGGAGCGACCCGATCGCATTGTGCGATCGCCGACCTCCTCAGGGGCGGTTTTCGTTTTCGTGGATACGCGGTTTCGTGGATACGCGGTTTCGTGGATACGCGGTTTCGTGGATACGCGGTTTCATGGATACGCAGATTTCCGTTTGCGTGGATCGGCACTCAGTCGCGGGTCAGCACGTCGGCGTGTCCGTGTCGGCGGCACCAGCTGGTGATGTAGCGCGCGTGGATTCCGCACCAGCGGAACACCGATGCCTGGGTGAGCGGGATGCGATCGTCGTGCTCGTTGCGCTCGCGGATGATGGGTCCGAGGTAGTGGCTGGTGAGTTTGTTGGTGGTGTTCGGTGACACCTTGGCGACGGCGGCGAGGGTGGTGTTGTCCGACGCGGTGCCGGCAGCGATGGCCCCGGCCAAGCGCGCCGCCGTGACGCCGCGTCGGCCGGTGAAAAGCTCGTAGAGCGGCGGTGCGCCGGACGGCGCGCTCCGCTCGGGGAGCCGCTGTCCCAGTGCGATATTGCGGAGTGCGGCGGCCAGCGGGCCGAATCCCTCGGATTTCGCGATCACCCCGAAGACGTCGGAACGTAGACGGGCCTCGTCGAGGTGGTCCGACTCCATCGAATGACCCTGTGCGGCGAGCAGCACGGGAGCGCTGCGGTCGGCCATCCGCAGCCCGTCGAGCACATCGAGGCCGTCGAAGAACGCCTCGGCCCTCGGGTTGTTCCAGATGAGGTCGGCGCACACCACGTCGTGGCGTACCCGACCGGAGATGGCACGCAGGAACTCGTCCTGGTCGCGCGCGACGGTCACTGTGACACCGTCGAGTGCCACGCGCAGCGGCTCGGCGACGACGTCTCCCAGCGGCCCCGCCAACAGAATCCGCAATTGGTCGGACATGACCGTACGTGGCCCCTTTTCATGCGTGATCTGACATCGGACCGAGCGTTTTGGCTCGATTCTCACCTGACACAGGGTACCGAGTGCGGAATGAGCCGCTGACTTTTGTCGGTATGGCCCGGCAAGATCAGTTCAGCAAGCGCCTCGGTCACGGAATTCGCAGCCGGCGCGCCTGCACCGTAACGTGTCCGTTTAGTTGCTTGTGCCCGTGTTCGAGGAGACCGATGACCGCTGACATCGACACCGAGCTCGACGTCGAGTTGTATCCGCTGACCACGGCCCCGGTCGCGGTGATCGCCGCCGAGCACGACGTCATCGATTCGGCCCTCGCCGCGCTGGCCGAGAGTCACGGCCTACGTCCGGTGATCATCGATCTGGACACCGCCACCGATACGTTGGGCGGCATCGAACCGCCGGTGATCGTCCTGGTGCGCAGCACGCTCAGGGTGGCGCAGGTCCGTGCGGTGCACGCGTTGCGGCACGCGGTGATCTGCGGGATCGGCATCGTGTTGACCGACCCGGACAGCATCGACATCACCGATTCCCCCGACGCCCTCGACACCCTGCGACGACGATTGGGCACCGGCACGATCGGCGTGCGCCGCTACCGACCGCGGGTACACCTCACCGAGCGTGAACGGGAGGTGCTCACGAGGTACGCGCTGGGCGCCACGCTGCGGGATACCGCGCGCGAATTCTTCATCGCGGAGAGCACCGCCCGCGAACACTACCGCCGGGTGCGGCAGCGCTACATCGATTCCGGTCGCCCCATCGCCAACAAGGCGGAGCTGCTGCTCGCGCTCATCTCCGACGGCTGGGTGCAGCCCGACCAGCTCTGATTCTGCTTCGCGCCCGCCATTAGGCTGAGGGTATGCGCGTGCAGCGATGGGTGGCCACCGGTCCCTCTGGACTCGACGATTTCGCGTTCATCGACGATCAGCTCCCCGCGCCGCGGTCGGGCGAGGTGGCCATCGAGGTGCTCGCCGCCGGGGTCAACCCGGCCGACCTCAAGCACGCACGGGCCGCCACCGACTTCCCGCTCCCCATCGGCTACGAGGTGGCCGGGGTGATCGCCGCGTTGGGCCCCGGCACCGAGATCGCGTCGGGTGCCGGCGCGGTGGGCGACGAGGTGCTCGCATTCCGCGTGCACGGGGGATACGCGACGGCGCTGACCGTGCCCGCCGAGAAGGTGTTCGCCAAACCCGCCGCGCTCGACTTCGCGGCGGCGTCGAACCTGCTGCTCGCCGGCACCACCGCCGCGGACATGTTTCGTGCCGCGAAGGTGGCAGACGGTGACACCGTCCTGCTGCACGCGGCGTCGGGCGCGGTTGGGGTGGCAGTGCTGCAACTCGCGCAGCTGCGCGGGATCACGGTGATCGGCACCGCGGGACCGCAGGGCCTCGAGCGGGTGCGCGAATTCGGTGGTGTGGCAATCGAATACGGCCCCGGACTGCTCGACCGGGTACGGGCCGCGGCACCGGAGGGCGTGGCCGCAGCCCTCGACGCCGCGGGCACCGACGAAGCCATCGACACCTCGCTGACCGTGGTCGAAGATCGCTCCCGGATCGTCACCATCGTCGCGCGAAAACGGGCGGAGACCGACGGATTCGTGGCCCTCGCGGGATCACAACCAGAAAGCGCCGCCTACCGCGACTCGGTGCGGGGCGATCTCATCGAATTGGCCGCCGACGGCAGGCTGGTGGTACCGATGGCCCGGACGTTCCACCTCCCGCAGGCGCGGGCGGCGCTGGAACTGGTGACCGGTGGGCACCCGGGCGGCAAGGTGGCGCTGATCCCATGACCGATCGGATGCGTCCCTGGCCGGCGTGGATACTCGCCGTGCTGGAGTTACTGGTGGCCTATCAGGCCGTCGACGGGGCGGCCGCACTGCTGGAGAACCGATGGGACATGCCCACCGAGTGGCTCTCCCGCACGCCCTTCGACACCTGGACCGGTCCCGGGTGGCTACTCCTGGCCCTGGTGGCCGTACCCCAGTTCGTCGCCGCGCTGACCATCATCGTGACCCCGCTGCCGGCGCGCATCGGCATCGGGTGTGGCGTCGGCGTGGGAGTGTGGCTGCTGGTGTGGATCGCGCTGCAACTGGTGCTGATGGGGCACTTCCTGTTTCTCCAGCCGGTGGTCGCCGCGATCGGACTCATCGAGGTGGGGCTGGCCCTGTGGTGGCGTAAAGCGCTCGCAGCCCGAGAGGGCGCGGCTGCCGATTGACCGATCGGGCACACGGCAGATCTGCGACTCTCCCCGAACATGGCACAGTGAGATCGTGTTGCTGCCTGATCTCACTGCCTCCGCGCCCGACCTGCCCGCGATCGTCACCATCGGCGACGAGGTGGCCTCCCGCGAGGACCTGGTGGGTGCGGCGACGGCGGTGGCCGAACGGATCGCGGGGGCGCGCACCCTGGCCGTGCTGGCCACCCCGAGCCTCGACACGATCCTCGGCGTGGTGGGCGGACTCATCGCCGGAGTGGCGATCGTGCCGGTGCCGCCCGATTCCGGGGCCGCCGAACTCGCGCACATCCTCACCGACTCCGGCGCCCAGGCGTGGCTGGGACCCGCCCACGCCGCATCGGCGTTGGGTGCCATTCCCATCCGCCGGTACGCGCGGTCGTGGCATACCCATCCGGAGCCGCCCGCCGACTCCACCGCGCTGATCCTCTACACATCGGGTACCACCGGCTTGCCGAAGGGCGTGCCCATCACCCGTCGCGCGATCGCCGCCGGACTCGACGCCCTCGCCGACGCGTGGGCATGGTCGTCCGAAGACGTTCTGGCGCACGGCCTTCCGCTGTTCCATGTGCACGGGCTGATCCTCGGCGTGTTGGGACCGTTGCGCCGCGGTGGCCGGCTGATCCACACCGTCCGACCGACCCCCGACACCTACGCGGCCGCCGCCGAACAGGGGGCGTCGATGTTCTTCGGCGTACCCACCGTGTGGACACGCGTGACCACACACGCTGCCGCCGCCCGCGCTCTGGCCCCGGCGCGGCTGCTGGTGTCGGGCAGCGCCCCGCTACCGGTGCCGGTGTTCGAACGGTTCCACGCGCTCACCGGGCATCAACTCGTCGAACGGTACGGCATGACCGAGACGATGATCACCGTGTCGACCAGATTCGACGGCGAGCGGCGCCCCGGGTGGGTGGGACTCCCGGTGCAGGGCGTGCAGACCCGGCTGCGTAGCCCCGACATCGATTCGGGTGCAACGGATCTGCCGCACGACGGGGAGAGCGTCGGTGATCTGCAGGTGCGCGGGCCGATGGTGGCGTCGGGGTACCTGAACCGGCCGGACGCCTCCGCCGAGAGCTGGTTGGGCGACGGCTGGTTCGACACCGGTGACGTGGCGGTGATCGGAGCGGACGGGATGCACCAGATCGTGGGTCGCGCCTCGACGGACCTGATCAAGTCGGGCGGCTTCCGCGTCGGGGCCGGCGAGATCGAGACGGTGCTGCTCGGGCACCCGTCGGTGGACGAGGTGGCGGTGATCGGGGTGCCCGACGACGATCTCGGCCAGCGCATCGTCGCATATGTGGTGGCCGACGGCGTCGACGACTCCGAACTGATCGACCTGGTGGCCACGCAGTTGTCGAATCACAAGCGGCCCCGCGAGATTCGTCGCGTCGAGAGCCTGCCGCGCAATGCCATGGGCAAGGTGCAGAAGAAGCTGCTGTCCCAGTGACTCTCCGGCCCGGTTCCGGTCGATCGCGACCACAGTGAGATGATCGTGACCGAGAAACGGTCATAACAGGCACGGTTTGCCGTCGTCATGTAATCCTGTACTGATGAAAACTCGGATGGCGGTCGCGGCGCTGGCGGGAGCGGTGCTCAGCCTGGCTGCGGTCATCGCGTTCGACGTCGGCCGGTTCGCCGTGCGAAGCGACGAACCCTCGACCATTGCGACGAATGTGCCGATGACACCCCAGACCATCGACCCCACCTGGATCCTCTCGGGCAACCCGACATTTCTGGCCGGCGAGATCAGTCGATCACCCGACGGCCGCTCGGACACGGGCCTGTGGTCGTGTCAGGGACCGACGACCTTCGTCTGGAAGTTCGGGATCGACGAGACGGTCCATCTCCTCGAGGGGGAGGTGAAGGTGAAGTACCTGGGGAAGAGCTTCACCCTGACGCCCGGCGACACCGCCCTGTTCCATGCCAAGACCGAAGCGGAGTGGACCATCGATCGCTACGCGAAGAAGGTCTACACGCACTACGACCCGGGACCGATCGGCCGTCAGGTGCGCAGGCACTTCCCCGCCGGGGGATGACCTCTCCCCGGTGAGGGCATCGCGATCCCCTGTGGATAGTTGTGCCGGGTTTGTGCGCGCCGACGGCGTCCGCGGCGGGGGCCGTCCTGCTATCGGAGGTCGCTCTACCGGAGGTCGCTCTACCGGAGGTCGCCGAGGTCGCCGGATGGCACATGAATCCAGCCCTCCCGCACCGCGACCGGTGTGTCGGCGAGGTCGGGCAGCCGGGTGTACCCGCGTTCGGCGGCACGCGCGACGAGTGCGGTGATGACGGCGTCGAAGGCATTGTCGTCGCGGGCCATCAGTTCGGCGTGCGCGCCGAGATCCAGCCACGGTGCCGCCACGCGGAGGGCGTCGCACAGCTCGGCCAGCGCGGCCCGGTTCACCGACCGCTTGTATCCGCGCGAGCGAAACCCCCATTGCGCCAACGCACCGGCCGGATAGGCCTCCACCGCCCAGCCGTTCACCCGGTCGGTGACGCCGAGATCGGCGAGCAGCCCGGCACAGCGGAACGCGACGTGGGCGATCTGGTCGGCCGACACGCTGAGCGGTCGGCCCAGCCCCTGCTCGACGAGGTACCGGTCGGTGCGACGGTAGGCCAGCGGCCGTCGGTGCTCGATGTGGTCGAGTGCCGCACCTGCCGGAGTCCGGCCACAGTGATGCGCGACAACGAAATCCACGAACGCGTCGGGCCAGCCGAACGGCGAGTCGATGCCGCAGCGTTGCGCGCCGGCGACGAGCTCACCGATCGTCGCGTCGTCGGCCGGGGTCACCAGCTCCGTGAGCGAAGCGCCGCCACCCGACCATTCGATACGCGCCACCGCGGTGTGCGTAGGCGCGGCCGCAAGATCCACCCCGGCAGTCGTCGAGAGCATCGGTCTCGCCGCCCCGTTCTGTCCAGAAACCCGCCGTTCAGAAACCCGCCGTTCAGAAGCCCCCGTCGAGGAACTCCGCGTAGGCGGGTAGATCGAGCTGACCGTGCCCGGAGAGCCCGATCACCACCACCTCGTCGCGGTCGCTGCCGGCGACGTGCGCGGCGCAGGCGGCGATCGCATGCGTGGACTCGGGCGCGGGCACGATGCCCTGCGTACGGGCGAACTGCACCCCGGCCGAGAACGCGTCGTGCTGGCTGATGGCCACTCCCTCCACCAGGCCGAGCTGCACGGTGTGGCTCAGCGCCGGCGCCATCCCGTGGTAGCGCAGGCCACCGGCGTGGATCGGGTCGGGCACGAAATCCATTCCGAGCGTGTGCATCTTGAGCAGCGGGGTGAGTCCGGCGACGTCGCCGTGATCGTAGCGGTACTCGCCGGCGGTGATCGACGGGCATGCGGCCGGTTCGGCCGCCACCACCCGCGGATCCGACCGGCCGTCCAGCTTCTCCCGCAAGAACGGGAAGGAGAGTCCGGCGAGATTGGAACCGCCACCGGCACAACCGAAGACGACGTCGGCGCCATCGGGTTCCACCGCCGCGAGCTGCTCCACGGCCTCCTGGCCGATCACGCTCTGATGCAACACCACGTGATTGAGCACGCTGCCCAACGCGTACCGGGTGTCGGGATCGCCCGCGGCAACCTCCACGGCCTCGCTGACCGCCATCCCCAGACTCCCTGTGGTGTCCGGATCCTTGGCGAGCATCGCCCGACCCGACGCGGTGAGCTCCGACGGACTCGAATGGATGGTGCCGCCGTAGGTGCGGATAAGATAGCCGCGGTAGGGCTTGGACTCGTAGGACGCACGCACCTGCCACACCTCGACGTCGATGCCGAACTGCGCGCCCGCGAACGCCAGGGCGCTGCCCCACTGGCCGGCCCCGGTTTCGGTGGTGAGCTTGCGGACGCCGTCGATGCTGTTGTAATACGCCTGCGCGACAGCCGAATTGGTCTTGTGGGAGCCCACCGGGCTGACACCCTCGTACTTGACGTAGATGCGGGCCTTGGTGTCGAGGGCCTGCTCGAAACGCCGCGCCCGGAACAGCGGGGACGGCCGCCACATCGCGTAGATCTCGCGGACCGGCTCGGGGATCTCGATGTAGGGTTCGGCCGACACCTCCTGGGCGATGAGTCCGCTGGGGAACAGCGCGGCGAGATCGTCGGGTCCCACCGGTTCCCTGGTGCCCGGATGCAGATGCGGCGGGATGGGCTCGGGCAACTCCGCGGCGAGGTTGTACCAGTGCGTCGGCACGTCCACCGTGATCAGATCCGGATTGGTCGCGTCCACATGCATCGTCATGCGACCCACTCTAGGGTCTGCGGGGACTCCGATCCGTGGGTACCGGCGAACCCCGTGCCTGTGGAGCTACGACCACGTCCAGTCGCGAACCTCGGGCATGTCCTCGAAGTGTTCCCGCACGTATTCGCGGTGCCGGGCGAGTTGCTGTGTGCAGTACTCGGCGAGCTCGCCGCCGCGCTCGGCGACGCGGCGCGCGCGCCGCAACGCCTCGAGCACCAGGTGGTAGCGACTCATCTTGTTGAGCACCACCATGTCGAACGGGGTGGTGGTGGTGCCCTGCTCGGAGAACCCGCGCACGTGGAAGCGGCCCGGTTCGGTACGGCCGTGCAGCAACTGGTGGACCGCGCGCGGATACCCGTGAAACGCGAACACCACGTCGGTGTCGGCGGTGAACAGGTGAGTGAACACGTCCTCGGCCAACCCGTGCGGGTGGTCGTTCTGCGGGAGCAAGACCATCAGATCGATCACATTGACAACCCGCACCCGCAGGTAGGGCACCCACTCGCGCAGCAACTGCGCGGCCCCGAGGATCTCCTGGGTCGGCACGTCGCCCGCGGCGGCGAGCACGATGTCGGGTTCGTCGCCCGGGGCATCCTCGGTGCCCGCCCAGTCCCAGATCGATGCGCCGGCCGCGGCCTGCTCGTCGGCCTCCTCCAGCGTGAGGTACTGCAGGTGGGGCTGTTTGTCGACGACGATCAGGTTCACGTGATCGCGGCTGCGGAAGCAGTGGTCGGCGATGGACAGCAGCGAGTTGGAATCCGGCGGAAGCCATACCCGCACCACCCCGGGCGAGAGCGGCAACACGAGGTCGATCAGCCCCGGTCCCTGGTGGGAGAACCCGTTGTGGTCGTTACGCCAGCACGTCGACGTGAGCAGGATGTTCAGCGATGCGACCGGTTCGCGCCACGCCAACTCGGCCGCGTGCTGCAGCCATTTGGTGTGTTGCACCACCATCGACGCCGACACCATCGCGAAGGCCTCGTAGGTGGCGAACAGTCCGTGCCGGCCGGACAGGGTGTAGCCCTCCAGCCAGCCCTGGCACAGGTGTTCGCTGAGCACCTCCATGACACGGCCCGACGCGGAAAGGCCGTCGTCGAGCGTGGTGGTGGGCAACTGCCAGGCGCGGTCGGTGACCTCGAAGACCGCGCCGAGCCGATTGCTGGTGGTCTCGTCGGGGCAGAACAGCCGGAAGATGCCGCCGCCGTCGGGGGTGGAGTTCTCGGTGTAGATGTCGCGCATGAACTCGCCGAGCACGCGGGTGGTCTCGTGTTGCACCACGCCGGGCAGATCGATGTCGAGGGCGTACTGGGCGATGGGCGGCAGGCGCAGCGGGGTGAGTAGTCGGCCACCGTTGGCGTACGGCGTGGCACCCATGCGGAGATCGCCGGTGGGCGCCAGTGCGGTGATCGACTCGACCACCGCGCCGGCCTCGTCGAAGAGTTCCTCGGGTCGGTAGGAGCGCATCCACTGCTCGAGCATCGCGAGGTGCTCCGGGTTGTCCTTGACCCCTGACAACGGCACCTGATGCGCCCAGTGCGTGCCCTCGATCCTGCGGCCGTCGACCTCTTTGGGGCCGGTCCAGCCCTTGGGGGTGCGCAGCACGATGGCCGGCCAGTGCGTGTCGGGCAGCGGCCCGTCGCCGTCTCCTCCCCCGGCCCGGGCCTCGGATTGGATGTCGCCGATGCGGCGGCGCGCCTCCACGATCGCCGAGCGCAGTGCGGTGAACACCTCGCGCGGATCGTCGCCCTCGACGAACGTCGGCACCCACCCCTGCCCGCTGAGGTAGTCGGTGACCTCGGCGTCGGAGCTGCGTCCGAGGACGGTCGGCCCGGCGATCTTGGCGCCGTTGAGATGCAGGATCGGCAGCACCGCACCATCACGCGCGGGATTGAGGAAGGCGGGCAACTTCCACGACGCCGAGAGAGGACCGGTCTCGGCTTCACCGTCGCCGACCACGCACGCCACCGTCAGCTCGGGATGGTCGTAGGCCGCGCCCGCCGCGTGGACCAGCGCGTATCCGAGTTCGCCGCCCTCGTGGATACTTCCCGGTGTCTGCACGCTGACGTGACTGGGGATGCCGCCGGGTGTGGAGAACTGCCGGCACAGGCGCCGCACGCCCTCAGCGTCACGCGAGATGTGCGGGTAGATCTCGGTGTAGGTGCCCTCGAGGTAGGTGTTGGCGACCAGAGCGGGTCCGCCGTGGCCCGGACCGGTGATGTAGAGCCACGGTGTCGCGGTCTCGGCGATGATGCGGTTGAGGACGGTGTAGATAGCCGACAGTCCCGGGCTGGTGCCCCAGTGACCGAGCAACCGCGGTTTGATGTGCTCGGGCTCGAGCGGCTCGCGGAGGAGCACGTTGTCTTGCAGGTAGATCTGCGCGACGGTGAGGTAGTTCGCCGCCGCCCACCACCGTAGGTCGGCGTCGAGGGCGGCCGGATCGTAGGTGCGGTGCTGGGTGGGGACCGTCATGTCGGTGGCCTTCCGGGTTCGGTGGCGACTGCGGACTACTCCTGGCGGCCTTCTCGAGGCGACGTTGCTCCTGCATTCCGTTCTACGCGGAGCCGGCCACCCTGGCCATCGCCTTCACCGAGTTGTTCCCTGCCGTCAATCCGGCAGCATCGGTGCGTCGTCGCCGTGGTGGCGGCCGATCAGTACCGCACGGGTCACGGCGTCGCGGCCGAACCGGTCGCGCAGGCTGTCCATCGCGGTGTCGAGTTCGATCGCGTGGCGGTCGTCGAACGGCAACGTGAGTTGCACGGCGTCGTGGTTGTCGAGGTTGGTCAGCGAGAGGCCGACCAGGGTGCAGCCGCGTTCGCGGATGAGCGGCATCGCATCGGTGAGGAGTCCGCGCGCCGAACCCATGATGATGTCGGTGCGGTCGGTGGGTTCGACCAGCGACCGCGACCGGGTGGCGCGCGAGAAGTCGTCGAACCGCAGCCGCAGTACGACGGTGCGGCACAGCCGTTGCGCGGCGCGCAGCCGCTTGCCGAGCCGTTCGACGATCGCGACGACGGTGGCCTCGATGTCGGCCTCGGATTTCGGGCGCCGTCCGAGCGCGCGCTGCGAGCCGATCGAACGTCGTCGCCGACCCGTCTCCACGCGACGCGGGTCGGTGGCCATCGACAGTGCGAACAGGTGCCTCCCGGCACCCGGCCCGACGATGTGACGCAGCGACCGCTCACCGAGCTGGGCGATACCGCCCACGGTGGTGACGCCCGCGGCGTGCAGCTTGGCCTCGGTGACCGGTCCGACACCCCACAGCCTGCGCACGGGTAGCGGATGCAGAAAGGCGAGTTCGGTGCCGGGCGCCACCACGAGCAGGCCGTCGGGTTTGCTCACCGCACTGGCCACCTTGGCCAGGAACTTGGTACGGGCCAGGCCGACGGAGATCGGCAACCCGACCTCGACGCGGACGCGGGAGCGCAGCCGCTCGGCGATCTGCACCGGCGTGCCCGACACCCGGCGTAGGCCACCGACGTCGAGGAAGGCCTCGTCGACCGAGATGCCCTCGACGATCGGCGTGATGTCACCGAAGATGTCGAAGACGGCCCGGCTGGCGTCGGTGTACGCGTCGAAGCGTGGCGGCACCACGATCGCCTGGGGGCACAGGGCGCGCGCCTCCCGACCCGGCATGGGCGTACGCACACCGAAGGCCTTGGCCTCGTAGCTCGCGGCGAGCACCACCCCGCCACCGACGATCACCGGTTTGCCCCGCAACGTCGGATCGTCGCGTTGCTCCACCGACGCGTAGAAGGAGTCGAGGTCGGCGTGCAGGATGGACGCCTCCTGCCGGTCCTTCCGCTCGATGCGCATAGAACACATGTTCGCACGCGGGTGCGACAACGGCCAGGGGCCGAACCGTCGGGCTCTCGCGTACCGATTTCCTTCCCGCGGCACGAATTGGATGCGCGGGAAGGAAACGGGTGCGCGGGACCGTCCGGCGGTCAGCCGATCGGCAGGCGATGCACGAGTAGCACCACGTCGTCGACGTGGTGGCCGCCACCGGCGGGGACGCCACGCGGCCGCGTCTCGTTGGTGATCACCCGCCAGCCGGGCCCGAGCAGCGGCAGGAAGTCGCCGGGCTGCACGTACTCGGCGGGGTCGATCCCGTGCGCACGCACACCTTCGAGGGCGTGGGCCACGACGAGCAGGTTGCCGCCCGGCCGCACCGCGTCGATCAGTTTGCGCGGCACGTCGACGTCGTCGGCCCGGATCGGGAAGTAGTGCGCGCTCACCAGCCCGAAATCGGTTCCCGGAATGTCGTCGACGGTGAGATCGGCCTGACACCACACGATCTCGGGACGTGTATCGGCGGCGCGGGCGCGGTCGACGGCCACCTGCGAGATGTCGACGGCGGTCACCTGCCAACCGTGGTCGGCGAGCCAGCGCGCATCTGCTCCCTCGCCGCTGCCCACGTCGAGAGCGGTGGTCGCCGGGAGGTCGCTCATCTCGGTAACCAGCGCCGGATTGACATCCGACGTCCACAGCCGGTCGGCGCTGCGGTAGCGGTCGTCCCACTCTGCGGCCGAATGCGGGTGGGTGCCCTTGTGGTCGGGATCCTTGTGGTCGGTGTCCCGGTGGTCAGGCTCGTGCTGGTCAGGCTCGTGCTGGTCAGGCTCGTGCTGGTCTGGGTCCTGGCGGTCTGGGTCGTGGTGGTCTTGCGGCGTGCTCATGACATCGAGCGTGTCACGGGATCCCCGGGCCGTCGACAACGCGTGCGCCGGAGACCGGACGGGCCGTCATCGATCGACCACGCGGGCGATGCGTTCGATCGCCTCGGTGAGTACGTCCGGCGAACACGCCACGTTGAGCCGCGCGAACCCGTTGCCCTGCGCGCCGAACGCCGGTCCGCGGTGCAGCGCCACGCGACCGTCGGCGAGGATCGCATCGGCCGGGTCGTCGCCGAGGCCGGTCTCGCGGAAGTCGAGCCAGGCAAGATACGACGCCTCCGGACGCCGATAGCTGACACGTGGAAGACGTTGGGCGACAAGCTGTTCAAGCAGATCGAAACTCTCGCCGATCACCTCGAGGGTGGCGTCGAGCCAGTCGTCGCCCGCGCGGTAGGCGGCTTCGGTGGCCGTGCGCCCGAGGATGCTGGTGCGAAAGGTCACCTCCTCGGGCTGGCGATCGATCAGCGCGCGCATCCGATTGGCGCCCACCACGGTGAGTGCACACTTGGCGCCCGCCAGGTTGAAGGCCTTGCTCGCCGAGTGCGCGGCCACCCCCACCTCGCGTGCCGCGTCTGACACCGACAAGAACGGGACGAACCGCCTGCCGGGATGTGCCGGTGTGTCGGGATGTGTGAGGGGCGCGTGGATCTCGTCGCTGAGCACATACGCATCGTGCGCGGCGGCCAGCTCGGCGAGGGCGGCGAGGTCGGCGGGCGGATGGACCAGCCCCAGCGGGTTGTGCGGATGGCACAGCAGGATCGCGCGGGCACCGGCCGCAAAGGCCGCGCCGATCCCGTCGAGGTCGAGGGCGGGGCCGTCGGTTCCGGACCGGAGCGGAACCTCGACCACCCGTCCGCCCGCCTCGGGCACCAGGTCGAAGAACGGCGGGTACACCGGTGGGGTGATGACCACGCCGTCGCCGGGTGTGATGAGCACCCGCAACGCCTCGACGATCACCGCGCTGACATCGGTGGTGAGATGCACGTCGTCGGGCGCCACCTCCCATCCCCACCGGCGTTGCGCGAAGCCGGCGAACTCGTCGCCGACACCTCCGGCGTCGCCCGCGTAGCCCAGGTCGGAGCGGGAGATCTGGTCGATCATCGCGTCGGCCACCACCGGCGCGAGCTGATAGTCCATCTCGGCGACGAAGAGCGGGAGCACGTCGTCGGGGTAGCTGCGCCATTTGGCGCTGGTGCGGGTGCGGAGTTCGTCGAGGTGCGGTGCGCTGGGTCGGTCGGCCACGTTTCCTGTTTACCCCCGGGCCATCGACGGATGGTGACCGCGGGGGCAGACTGAAGATCATGGCCTTTCCCATTCGCATCGGAGTTCAACTCCATCCCCAGCACGCCCCCGATTACTCCCTGATCCGCGACGCCGTGCTGCGTGCCGAGGACGCGGGCGTCGACATCGTCTTCAACTGGGACCACTTCTATCCGCTCTACGGCGATCCCGACGGCGCACACTTCGAGTGCTGGACGATGCTGGGCGCCTGGGCCGAACAGACCGAACGCGTCGAGATCGGTGCGCTGGTGACCTGCAACTCGTACCGCAATCCGGAGTTGCTCGCCGACATGGCCCGCACCGTCGACCACATCAGCGGCGGGCGGCTGATCCTCGGCATCGGCGCCGGATGGTTCCAGAAGGACTACGACGAATACGGCTACGACTTCGGGACCGCGGGCAGCAGGCTCGCCGACCTCGGGCAGGCGTTGCCGCGCATCGACTCTCGCCTGGCGAAGCTCAATCCGCCGCCCACCCGCAAGCTGCCGGTGCTGATCGGCGGCAGCGGTGAGAAGAAGACCCTGCGACTCGTGGCCGAGTACGGCGACATCTGGCACGGCTTCAACGACGTGGAGACCTACCGGCACAAGGCGAAGGTGCTCGGCGAGCACTGCGCGGCGGTGGGGCGCGACCCCGACACCATCGAACGGTCGGCGGGACTGCAATTCACCGGCGACGTGGACGAACTGCTGCGCACCGCCGACGCGGTGAGCGCCGAGGGTGTCTCGCTCATCACCGTCGGCACCGGGGGACCCGACTACGACCTCGCCGCGGTGGAAGCCCTCTGCCGCTGGCGGGGATAGCGCCATGTCGGTACTGGCCGTCGTCGCGATCATCGCGGCGGTCATCTCGGCGCTGTGCTGGGTCGCGTCGCTGATCACCGGCGACACGTCGTGGGTGGATCGCATCTGGTCGGTCGCGCCGGTCATCTATCTCTGGGTGTTCGCGGTGGACAGCGACTTCGATACGCGCGTCACGCTGATGGCGGTGCTGGTGTCGGCGTGGGGTGCGCGCCTGACATTCAACTTCGCCCGCCGCGGCGGCTACACCGGCACCGAGGACTATCGCTGGGCGATCCTCCGTTCCCGGATGTCGGGGTGGCAGTTCGGGCTGTTCAACCTGTTCTTCATCGTCATCTACCAGAACCTGCTGCTGGTGCTGATCACGCTGCCCGCCTACACCGTGGCACAGCATCCGGGTGGCTTCGGCGTGCTCGACGTGCTGCTGGCGATCGCCTTCTGCGTGTTTTTGGCCGGGGAGGCGCTCGCCGATCAGGAGCAGTGGGATTTCCACAAGCGCAAGGCGGTCGGCGCGGCGGGACAGAACAGATTCTGCACCGACGGGCTGTTCCGCTTCTCGCGTCATCCCAACTACTTCTTCGAGCAGGCGCAGTGGTGGGTGATCTTCCTGTTCGGTGCGGTGGCGGCCGGGTCGCTGCTGCAACCGACCGTTCTCGGGGCGCTGCTGTTGACGTTGCTGTTCGTCGGCTCGACGAAATTCACCGAGTCGATCACGCTGTCGAAGTATCCGGAGTACGCCGACTACCAGCAGGTGACGTCGGCGCAGATACCGCTGCCGCCACGACGGCAGCCGTCGGTGGCCTGAGCCACTCCGTCGGACGATACGGCTAGATTGGCTGTCATGTTCTCCGCGGGAATGCCGGGGATGTTCCGGCATGTCAACCGGCCGATACCGGCTCTGGGCGCACTGCTTGCCTCCGTCGCGCTGGTGGCGTTGGTGGTGCTGCCCGGACTGTTCGCGTCCGGGCAGGCGCGCGCCGAGGCCCCGACCATGCTGCGTGAGCAGGTCACCGATCCGGCCGGCGTGCTCAGCAGTGCGCAGCGCAACAAGGTCCAGGGCGCCGTCGACGGTCTCTACAGCGCGCATGGCGTGCAGCTGTGGGTGGTGTACGTGAAGACCTTCAACGGGCTCGGTAGCCAGAGCTGGGCCGAGCAGACCATCAAGCTCAGCGATCTCGGTGAGCACGATGTACTGCTCGCCGTGGCCACCGACGACCGTGGCTATCGCCTCGACGCACCCCGTTCCGCCGACGGTCTGGACGCGTCGACCGTCGACTCGATCGCCCGCAACGACGTGGTACCCGCACTAAAGCGCTCCGACTGGTCGGGGGCCGCGGTCGCCGCGGCCAACGGGATCGACGCGGCACTCACCCCGTCGCACACCGGACTCATCACCGCCGGGGTGGTCGGCGGCATCGCGGTGGTCGGCGGTGGCGGCGCCTACCTCTACACGCGTCGGCGCAGGCGTAACCGGGTGGAATCCGAACTCGAGGCGGTCCGCGAGCAGGAACTGACCGCCGACCAGCTCCTCGCCCAGCCGCTTGAGGTACTCGACCCCTGGTCGCGCGAGGTGCTCACCGACACCGACAACGCGATCCGCACCAGCGAGGAGGAGTTGCGGCTGGCCGTCGACGAGTTCGGGGCGGTGCAGACGGCCCCGTTCACCGCTGCTCTCGACGACGCCAAACGCGGTCTGGCCTCGTCGTTCGCGCTGCGGCAACGCCTCGATGACGACGTGCCGGAGACCGCCGACGAGCAACGGTCGATGCTGGTGCAGATCATCACCACCTGCACCGATGTGGACGCCGCGCTCGACGAGCAGGTGAGCGCGTTCGACGAGATGCGCAATCTGCTCATCAACGCCGACGACAGGTTCGGCCAGATCACCCAGCAGTTGGTGGCGCTGCGGGCCCGGCTGGCCGAGTCGGCGGGCAAGCTCACCGAGCTGACCGGGAAGCACGGCGCGACGACGGTGGCCTCGATCGCGCACAACGTCGAGTTGGCCGAGCAGGAGGTCGGTTTTGCCGAGCGCAGCGCCGACCAGGGACGGGCCGCGATTGCGCAACCGGTGGGTAAACAGGGTGCGGCGGTCGCCGCGATCCGGTCGGCCGAGGGTGCGATCGCGCAGGCCGGCAAGCTGCTCGACGCGATCGACAACGCCGACGAGAACATCAGCGCCGCGCACACGCGGATGCCTGCGCTGATCGCGGAGGTCGAGGGCGAGTTGTCGGAGGCGGCGACGCTGTCCACCGACGGCGGACCGGCGCTGGCCACCGCGGTGAGCGCGGCGACGGCGGCGCTGGCCGCGGCCAAGACCGGTTTCGCCGACGATCCGCTCGGGGTGTTCACCGCCCTCGTCGACGCCGACGCCGACCTCGATGCCGCGCTGGCCGGTGCCCGCGACGCGTCCGCCGAACGGGCGCGGCGCACCGAGATGGTGACCGCCGCGCTGGCCGCCGCGCAGGCGAAGGTATCGGCGGCGTCGGATTTCATCGCCACCCGCCGCGGCGCGATCCAGTCGGTGGCCCGCACCAGGCTGGCCGAGGCCCAGCGGCTGCTGGATGCGGCCAACGCCGCTGCGGGCACCGACCCGGGGTCGGCGACCGACTCCGCGCGACGCGCCGGTGCGCTGGCCGATCAGGCGCTGATGGCGGCACAGGGCGACGTGGTGAGCTGGCAGCAGACGCAGCAACCGCGCTCCGGTGGTGGATCGTCGGCGGGTGGCGCGGTGCTCACCGGCATCCTGGTGGACAGCTTTCTGCGCGGCGCGATGCGCGGTGGCGGATACCGCGGCGGGGGTGGCTACGGAGGCGGTTTCGGCGGTGGTGGCTACACCAGCGGGGGGCGCAGCCCCGGGTCGTTCGGCGGGTCGTCGAGTTCGGGGCGGATCGGGACCGGCGGTCGGTTCTGAGTTCGCCGACCGGGTTACCGGGCGGCGTTCTTGACGAACTCGTCCGGGGCGCCGGCGGGCGGTCGAGTGCCCGCGAAGAATCCGCCCCGCACGTGGCGGCGCGTGGTGTGGTCGTCGGTGGCCCGGGCCGCCGAATGCCAGAGGTAGGCGTCGTGCAGCAGAATGTCGCCACGTTCGAGGTACACCCCGATCTCGCCGGGCACCTTTTCGAAGCCCAGCGGCATCGGGAACGGCGGGGGCTGGTCGGTCCAGCCGCCGGCCGGGCGGGCCGTGTCGGGGACGGGCACGTTGTTGGCATTGCGGTAGGGCGCCGGGGTGGCCCACCGGTGACTGCCCGGCACCACGCGGAGGAACCCGTTGGCCGGTGACGTGGCATCGAGGTGGATGGTGAACGCCGCCGACGGCCAGATGTCCATGCTGGGGCTGGCCTGCCAGTCCGAATGCCAGCCGATCCGCGAGTAGCCCGATTCGTGGCCGGGTCGCGCATCCTGGTAGACCACGCCGAACCCGTCGCTCTCCCGCAGCCAGGCGGTGTCACCGATCACGGCGCGCACAGCGGCGAGGAGCCGTTCGTCGGCGAGCGTCGCCCGCACCGTCGCCGACAACTCGTTGACGAATTCGACGTAGTTCGCGAAGGTGTCGGCCTTGGCGGCGTCGTCGAGAAACACCGTCGAGCCGTGGCGAGCGGGTAGCTCACCGGCGATCACCCGGCGCTGTGCGTCGACGCATTCGCGTTCGATGGCGGCGGTGGTGCGGTCGGTGAGCAGGCCGCGCAGGGTGGCGAAGCCGTGGCGGCGGTAGAACTCGGCCAGTGCCCCGGTGTCGGCGGGGCCGAAGATCCCGGGTTCGGGGGGCCAATCGGTCATACGCCCCGAGCGTAGTGCCCGGTGGCGGTGTCCGCGCGAATCACTGTCGGCGGCCGAGTGCCAGATAGGCGATCGGTCCGATGAAATTCACGAAACTTGCTGCCACCCAAGCTTTCTTGGGGCCGCGGACCTGGCCGGCGGGGCGTCGCTTGAGATCCCGTAGCGCCAGGGCCTGCAGACCGAACTGGAGCACCGCACCGAAGATGATGACCGCCCGCGACCGTGCGGGCAGTTGCGAGAAGCGCTTCTTGTCGTGGGTCACGGGCACGAGCCTACTGAACGGTGCGGTGGCTCGAACTCGATCCCGGTGAGGCTCGGACTTTTATTTCGTATCTCTAAGTATTAGACTTACGAACTGTGTCTGATGAAAGTGCCGAGATCGCCCGCCGGTTACGCCCCGCGTTGACCCGGCTCTATCTCGCGCTGCGTCGGCATACACCGATCCCGGAATACAGCGCCGCGCAGGCCTCCGGACTGGCCGTGCTGCTCGACCACGGACCCATGCGAATGGGCGAGTTCGCCGAGCGCGAATCCATTCGTATGCCGACGGCCACCGCGCTCGTCGACGGTCTCCGCAAAAACGGACTCGTCGAAAGGCGCCCCGATCCCGACGACCGCCGAGCCGTGATCGTCGAGCTGACCGACCACGGGCGCGCAGTACTCACCCGGGTCCGCAACGAACGCGACGACGTGCTCGCCGCGGCCATCGCGCAACTCACCGACGCCGACCGGGACCGCCTCGCCGACGCCGCGCCCGCACTCCGGGCGCTTCACCAGCTCCTCGAAGGGGAGCCGACGGCGGCCCGTCAACGCTGACACAGCAACTCCCACACCACCACACGAGTTGGACCACAGAGGAAACACATGACCACAACCCAGGACACCGTCGCGGAGCACACCGCCCCGGCACACACCGAAGACCACTCGCTGATGGACGCGTTCCGCGGCCAGCCGCGCACCGTCTGGGTGACCGCGTTCGCCGCCGTCATCGCCTTCATGGGCATCGGCCTCGTGGACCCCATCCTCAACAGCATCGCCGAGGCCCTCAACGCGCCGCCGGAAAAACTCACCCTGCTCTTCGGCGTCTACGTCGGCGTGCAGTGTGTGGCCATGCTGATCACCGGATGGTCGGCCTACCGGTACGGCCCCAAACGCACCCTGACCGTCGGCCTGAGCCTGATCGTGGTGGCCGCCGGTGTGTCCACCCTGGCGTCGAACATCGACCAGCTCATCGCGTTGCGCGTGCTGTGGGGACTGGGCAACGCCCTGTTCATCGCGACCGCGCTGGCGTTCATCGTGAGCGCCGCCAAGGGCAGCCAGCACGGCGCCATCATGCTGTACGAGGCCGCGCTCGGTGTAGGTCTGGCCGTGGGCCCGCTGCTCGGTGCAGTACTCGGTGAGTGGACCTGGCGGGCACCCTTCGGCGGCACCGCACTGCTCATGCTGATCGGCGCCATCCTGTGCGCGGTGATGCTGCCGTCCGACGGCCCGCGCACCGACCGTCAGCCCGTCCGCATCGTCGACCCGCTCAAAGCGCTGCGCAACCGCACCCTGCTCATCACGTCGATCGGGTCGGCGTTCTACACCGGCGCCCTGTTCACGGTGATCGCCTGGGCACCGATCGCGATGGGTCTGCGTCCCATCTACGCCGGCATGGTGTTCTTCGGGTGGGGTCTGCTGACCGCGCTCGCCGGCGTGTTCCTGGCCCCCCGGCTGGCCCGGTGGATCGGTCAGCGCGGCGGTGTGATGGTGGCCATCGGTACCTACGCCGTGGTGATGGCGCTGGCCGGAGTGGGCACCGCGGAACACCAGGTGTGGCTGATCGGGCTGGCCGTGATCCTGTCGGGCATCCCGTCCGGCGTGCTCAACACGCTGTTCACCGGCGTGGCGATGTCGGCGGGCAACGCAGCCACGCCGCGATCGGTCTCCAGCGCCGGCTACAGCTTCCTGCGCTGGGCGGGAGCCGCGGTGGCCGCGGTGCTGGTGGCCCACCTGGCCGAGTGGTTCTCGTCGCACGCCGCACCCTGGTGGTTCGCCGCCGGGTACTGCGTGATCGCGGTGATCGCGGTGTCGTTCGTGCAGACCACCGCCTCGGAGTCGCATGAGGTCGACGAGGATGCCGCCCTCATCGGCGCCGAGGAGTACTGAGCCTTCGAGCGGCTCAGTCCAGCCAGTCCAGCACCGACGCCGCGGTCCAGCTCTGCTGCATGCTGCCCAGCGCCTCCCCGGTGAAGGGTTCGTAGTATTCGGCGAACGCACCGTCGGTGGCCTGCCGCAGGCCCTCCTCGCGCAGCCGCGCCGACCGTTCCGGCCACCCGCGCCGGGAGAACGCCCAGCTGAACAGCCAGGTCATCACCGGCCACACCGGACCACGCCAGTACTCGCGCGGTTTGAAGTCCATCGAGATCGGCGACGTCGACGGCGGTACCGCGTACCGCAGGTCGGGGTGCCCGCAGAACCGCGGCCCGTCGAACAGACGCAGCAGCGCGCGTTCCCGCTCGCGGGAGAGCCCGCCGCACAGCAGCGGAGCGAACACCGCGATGGTCTCGGTGTTGACCCACTGTTTGGCGCGCAGGTCGTAGTCGCGGGCGGCGCCATTGCGTTCGTTGGCTGCGGCCACCACCCCGTTGCGGAACCGGTCGGCCCAGGCCCGCAGATCCCGCACGTCCGAGCGGGGCTTGGAATAGTCCTCGCCGATGGTGGCCAGCACGTCGCAGGCCAGCGCGAAGATGGCGCTGACGAAGACATCCTCCACCTCGAAGCTCATCACCTTGGGCAGGATGTCGTCGTCGTAGTTGGCGCGTTTCATCTCCTCGACCAGCCAGATGTAGCGGTCGTATTCGAGGTCGCTGGGGCGCATCGAGTTGTCGGTGACGTGGAGGAGGTCGGCGCGGGTGTACGGCGGCAGGTCGTCGCCGGGCACCACCCGCGAGTACGGGCCGTCCCACCGGGGCGAGTTGTCCATCCCCGATTCCCAGCCGTGATAGATCGTGATGCGGCCGCGGCCGTTGGGGTCACGGGCATGCGCCAACCAGCGGTGCCACCGCATCAGTGAACTCCACCGCCGGTCGATGAACTCGTTGGCCACCGCGCGGGTGGAGCGGCCGTGGCGGCGTGAATGGTCCAGAATGCGTTGCACCGCAATGGCATGCACCGGCGGCTGGGTGATGCCGGAGGTGTCCGGATAGTCGGGCGCACAGTCGGCGAGGCGGGCGCATTCCCAGCGTCGCGGCCCGGGAAAGTAGCCGTCGCGGCCGTTGGCGAACACGATGTGCGGGATCATCCCGTTGCTCCACTGGGCGGAGAGCAAGGTGTCCATCTCGATCACCGCGCGTTCCACCGACAGCGGCGCCAACCCCACCGTCACGAACGCCGCATCCCAGCTCCACATGTGCGGGTACAGGCGCGGTGCGGCGCTGGTCATCGTGCCGAGATCGTTGCCGCGCAGCAGGTACGCGGCACGCGCCGACAACTGCGTTGGGGTGAATCCGAAGCGGGCCACCCGTCGATTCTGCACCGCGGCGCACGATGCCGCCGCGCGAGAATGCGGCGGCGGACTACCGTGGCGATCGTGCCCACCGCCTTGATCACCGGAGCCAGCCGCGGCCTCGGCGCGCAGATCGCCCGACAGCTCGCCCCCACCCACGACCTCCTGCTGGGCGGACGCCCCTCACCCGAACTGGACGCGCTGGCCGCCGAACTCGACGGCGCGACGACGTTCGCCGTCGACCTCACCGACCACGACGAGGTCGAGGCGGCCTCCGAGACGATCTCCGCGCTCGACGTGCTGGTGCACAGCGCGGGCATCGGATCGAGTCTGCTGCCCGTCGCCGACACCCCGGCCGACGAATGGCGGCGCGTTCTCGAGGTGAATCTGATCGCCGCAGCCGAACTCACCCGCCAGTTGCTCCCGGCGTTACGGGAGACCGGCGGGCACGTGGTCTTCATCAACTCCGGCGCCGGCATGCGGGCCAATCCGCGGTGGTCGGCGTACGCGGCCAGCAAGTTCGGGTTGCGTGCGCTCGCCGATTCGCTGCGCGCCGAGGAACCCGGCCTGCGCGTGACGTCGGTGTTTCCCGGCCGCATCGACACCGACATGCAGCGCGAGTTGGTGGCCATCGAGGGCGGCGACTACGACCCGTCGGCGTTTCTGGCGCCGTCGACCGTGGCGGGCGCGGTGGTCAACGCGATCCACACGCCGGCCGACGCGCACCCGACGGAGATCGTGTTGCGCCCGACTGGTCGCGGCTAGAGCTGCTCGCGGTCAGAGCTGCTTGAGGTCAGAGCTGCTTGAGATCGGCCGGTTCCCACACCGCCCGCATCGAGGCCACCTTGCCGTCGGCGTCGAACACCATGATGTCGACCGGGGTGATCTCGAAGCGCATCCCCGCAGTACCGGTGACCAGGGTGAACTCGAAGACCGCGGTGTCGCCGGCGATCTTGACCCACTTCAGTGTCGCGGTGCGCTCGTCCATCCCGGTGATCACGCCGTAGAACTCGACGAGCTGCTCACGGGTGTCGCGGATCTCGGCGCCGATGGGGTCTTCCACGGTCGCCGACTCGGCGAACAGGTCGGCGAGTTCGTCGGCGGTGCCGCCGGTGAGCAGTTCGACGTAGCGGTGCACCACCGCGTCGATCCGCTGCGACATCTGCACCTGCTGGTCGTCGACGGTCATCGCACATCTCCCCTGATCCGGAATTAGAACACGTTCTATTTCCGGTCACAGTATCAGTCGAGACGCTCGTAGATCGTCGCGTTGGAGATTCCGCCCGCCTCGCACATCGTCTGCAGGGCGTATCGCCCGCCGCGCTGTTCGAGGGCGTTGAGCGCCGTGGTGGCCAGTCGTGCGCCGCTCGCACCGAGCGGATGTCCCAGCGCGATCGCACCGCCGTGCACGTTGACCCGATCGAGATCGACCTCGAGTTCCCTCCCCCAGGCCAGGACCACAGAGGCGAAGGCCTCGTTCACCTCGAACAGGTCGATGTCTCCCAGCGACAGACCGGCCCGCGCGAGCACCTTGCGGGTCGCGGGGATGATGGCGGTGAGCATCAGCAACGGATCGTCGCCGGCCACCGCGAACGAGTGGACACGTGCCCGCGGCGTGAGCCCCAACTCACGCGCCTTCGTTTCGCTCATCACCAGCACCGCCGCCGATCCGTCGCTGATCTGACTGGCGTTGGCCGCGGTGACGTTCCACCCGATCTCGGGGAACCGACGGGCGATGGCGTTGTCGTGGTAGGCCGATCGCAGCGCAGCGAGTGCCTGGTGCGAGGAGCCCACACGGATGCCTTCGTCGGCGCCGAGTCCGGCCAGCGGGGCGAGTTCACGGTCGAAGAGTCCGTTCTTGGTGGCGGTGGCTGCGAGCTCATGCGAACGTAGCGCGAAGTCGTCCATCTCGGTGCGCGATATACCCCACCGCGCGGCGATGAGCTCGGCCGAAATACCTTGTCCCACAAGTCCGTCCGGGTATCGTGCGGTGAACGCGGAACCGTTGGGGTCGGTGGTGCCCGCCGCGGCCGAGCCCATCGGCACCCGCGACATCGACTCCACTCCGGCGGCCACCACCACGTCGTAGGCCCCGGCGATCACCCCCTGGGCGGCGAACGCGATTGCTTGTTGCCCGCTGCCGCACTGCCGGTCCACCGACACCCCGGGCACCGACTCGGGATAGCCCGCGGCCAGCAGGGCGCGGCGTGCGATGTTGAGGCTCTGTTCGCCGGATTGGGTCACGACGCCGGTGATCACGTCGTCGATTTGCGTCGCGTCGATTCCGGTGCGCTCGACGATCTCGCGCAGGCTGTGGGCGAGGAGATCCACCGGGTGCACACCGTGCAGGGCGCCGGTTTCCTTACCTTTCCCGATGGGCGTGCGTACCGCGTCGACGATGACTGCTTGGGACATGACTGCTCCTTCAGGTGGTGGACAGGTCCGGCGCCGGCTGCGACGGATCCGGAGAGTTCGGGTTGGCGGCGATCGGATCGGGGAGTGTTGTGCGGCGCAACGGGCCGAGCGCCACCAGCGCGGCGGCGCCCGACACCGCGGCGACGATCCACCAGCTCGCGGTGCCCAGACCGGCGGCGAGAACCGCGACGAGGGCACTCGTACCGATCGTGATGCCCATCTGTCGGGCCATCGTCACCACGGCGCTGCCACGACCGGCCATCGTCGCCGACAATCCCGCGGTCACGTTGGCCAGCAGCCCGGGCATCACCAGGCCCACGCCGACACCGCCGAGCAACCAGCCGGGCAGGAAACCTGCGGCGTAGGACGGACCGCGGGCACCGGCGGCGGTGAGTCCGATCAAAGCCATCCCGAGCGCCCATAATGCCGCGCCGGCGGCCGCCAGAATCCAGGGTGAGATCCGCCGCGACAGCCCGGCAGTCGCGGTGGTGGTGAGCGGCACCATCAGCGGTCCGGGAGCCACCGCCAATCCGCTGAGCAGCACCGAGTATCCCCACGCCTGCTGCAGCAGGAGGATCGCGTTGAGCAGGCCGGCGGCGAACGCCGCGCTGAACAACAGCATCGATGCCGAGCCCAGGGTGAATCCCCGGTCGGCGAAGAGGGCCGGCGGGATCAGCGGGTCGGCGCTGTGACGGTCGACGACCACGAACACCGAGCCGAGCACGACGGCCGCGATCAGCGCGCTCAGCGACGCCGGTGACGCCCAGCCCCACCGGTCGCCCTGCACCAGGTAGAGCACTGCCAGCGCACCGGCACTCGCGAGGAGACCCGCGCCGAGCACGGCGTCCACCGTGCCACGACGGCCAGGGCGGGCGCCTGTGCTCGCCTTGCCCGTGGCTGCTGCGCTGCCTGGTGCTGAGCGTCCGCGGAACAATCGCAGCGCCGCCACCACGAATCCGATGCCGATCGGCACGTTGATCAGAAACGCTGCCCGCCAGGAGAACTCGACGAGGACGCCACCGATCACGGGTCCCAGCGCCGCGGCCATGCCCGATGTGGCCGCCCAGATACGGATGGCGCCTGCCCGCCGCTCCGGCGGCATCGAGGTCACCAACAGCGCAAGGCTGGCCGGGGTGAGAGCGGCGGCGCCCACGGCCTGCAGGACTCGGGAGGCGATCAGCACACCGAGTGTCGGCGCCGCCGCTGCCAACGCACTTCCGACGGTGAACACCGCCACGCCCGTCACGAATCCCCTGCGGTTGCCGACTCTGTCGCTCCATCCGCCCAGCGGAATCAGCAACGCCGCGAACGTGATCGCGTATGCCGAGAGCGTCCAGCTGACCGCCGTCAACTCCGCTCCCCCGAAATCGGCGGCGATCGTGTCGAAGGCGACGTTCACCACGAACATGTCCAGCGCCACCAGGAACGGGGCACCGCAGGCGACGAACAGGATGGCGCCCGTGCCCCGTCCCGCACTCTGACTATTGCTTTGCATAGTTAGAGCAGTACCCCCTGACTATGTATTCGTCAAGTCAGAAGTAGTAGACTCTCCGCCATGGAACTTCGCGGTGTGCTCGCCGACCGGGACGCCTGGTCGGCCGACAGGTGCTCGATCGACAAGTCACTCGGTGTGATCGGGACCCGCTCGGCGATGCTGATCCTGCGCGAGGCGTTCTACGGCGCCACCCGATTCGACGAATTCGCCCGCCGCGTCGGCATCACCGACGCCGTCGCGGCGGCGCGGCTGCGGGAACTCACCGAGTCGGGAGTCTTCGAGAAGGTGCCCTACCGGGAACCCGGCCAGCGGCAGCGGTACGAGTACCGGTTGACCGCGACGGGACGTGACTTGCTGCCGGTGGTGATCGGACTGATGCAGTGGGGTGACCGCCACCTCCAGCCCGACGGTGCGCCGCTCGACCTCACCGCCATCTCCGACGGCGAGCCCATCCGCGTCGCGGTGGTCGACGCCGACGGCACCGAACTCGGGCCCGACGACATCGCGGTCCGAGCCGCCAGACGGCGGCGGCGCGACCGAGCGTGATTGCCGGCCGGGCGCCATCGTCACAACCAGCGCCGCGATGACGCCGGTCAGCGTCCAGATGGGCACGGGTCCGGACCGTCATCGAGGTCGCGGTCCTCACCGCGGTGGCAGTGCTGATCCTGGCCATCGGGACGCTCCTGATTAGCGCTGTTGCCGGCCTGACCTGACACCGGGGTGCGGTGCGCCGGCGCGATCGACGACGATCGGCGTTCATCCGCGCGGTGGACGGCGACGGGGTGTTTGCTGCCCGATTTGATAGGTTCGCCGACAACAGACGCGTGCCGACGACTCGTCGCGCGGGTCATTTCAGCGTTGCCGTCGGGGAGGGCGCAGATGAACGAGGGGCAGCCCGAGGACCCGTCGCACTGGTCGGCCGTGCCGCCGCCACCCGAATACAGCGGGCCGCCGGGATACGGGGTGCCACCGGGTTACGGGGTGCCACCGGGATACGGGGTGCCACCGGGTTACGGGGTGCCACCGGGATACGCCGAACCGCAGCCCCAGTGGGGATCCGGGGTCGGAGACCCGCCCGGCCAGGCCTGGTATCCGCTGCCACCCGCCCCCTACCCGGAGGGCAGGCAGTTTGCGCCCGAGTACCGGCCCGCCCCACCCGGGTACGGCGCCGATGGCTGGCCCCCGCCCCAGATCTCCGCGCACCGTCCGGGCAGCATCCCGCTGCGACCCCTCGGCGTCGGCGACATCGTGCAAGCGGTGTTCGCGGTGATCTTCCGCAATCCCCGAACCACCGTGGGCCTGAGTGCCGCGGTGTTCGCGGTGGTGGGCACGGTGGCGGTGGTCCTGACCATCGGAGTGCAACTTCTCTCCTCGACCGTCACGTTCACGCCCGCCCACTACGCCTCCGACTTCGGGGTCCGAACCTTCGCCGGCGCGTTGATCGCCGCCGCGCTGGCCGGGCCGATGGCCTACCTGGTGAATCAGGATGCGATCGGCGCGCGGCCGGGCATCACCGAATGCTGGCGGGCCATCCGTCCGGTGCTCCTCCGGCTGATCGGCACCTACCTCCTGCTGGCCGCCATCGAGATCCTGCTGTTCCTGCCCGGTCTCGCCCTTGCGGTGGCGACCTTCGCCACCATCGGATTCGAAACGGCCGCAATCCTTCCGCTGCTGATCGCGGTTCCAATCGTGATCATGGTGCCGCTGCTCTGGTTCTCGGTGCGCGCGGCGGCGGCATTGCCCAGCGTGGTCATCGAAGGCCTGGGTCCGCTCGACGCGCTGCGCCGGTCGTACGCGCTCACCCGCGGATCGTTCTGGCGCTACCTGGCCGTCACGATGCTGATAGGAATCATCGTCAGCATCGTCACCCAGGTGATATCGGGCGGATTCGGCCTTGTCGGGTCGGCGTTCAGTGGTGACCTCGCTCTCGTCGGCAGCGTGGTGTCCGTCGGCGGAACTGTGCTCGCGTTGGCGGTGGTGCAACCGTTCTCCGCCACCTGTTCCGCGGTGATCCACCTCGACGCGCGAGTCCGGCAGGAAGGCTACGACCTGGTGTTGTTCGAGGCCGCGCAACGCCGGACCCCGTGGCAGAACTCCGGTCCGCAGCCACGATGATCCGGTCAGTCCTCGCCCTCGACCCGGACAACGACACCGCCCGCCGCTGGAGTCAGGACGAATTGTCGCGGGCCGAATACCAGCCACCCGACCAGCGATCGGGTGGAGTTCTCGACACCATCCGCGACTGGTTGTCCGACAGATTCGCCGACATCTTCGGTGTCGCCAAGCCGGTGCCGGTGATCATCGCCATCGTCGTCGGCGTTCTCGTGGTGCTTCTCGTCATCTACGGGCTGCGGTTCGTGCGTCGCGTCCCGAAGCATGAACGGTCGGACCGCCGGCGGGTGCTCGACGAGACACCCCACTCGGCGAGGCAATTGCGCGCCCGAGCCGAAGAGTTGCTGGCCGCGGGCGACGCGGACGGCTGCGTGCGGGAGGCGATGCGGGCACTCACCCGCCGCGCCGCCGAGCGCGGCCTGCTCACCGACGCCCCGTCGCTCACCGCACACGAGGTGGCCGCGGAGTTGTCGCGGCACTTTCCCGATGATCGTTCCCGCCTCACCGAGGCGGGGAACCTGTTCGACGCCGTGCGCTACGGCGGCAGGCACGCCACCGCCGATCAGGCGAGGTCGCTGCTCGACCTGGAATCCGTTCTGGCCGAACGCTCACCGCACACCGGACCCATCGATCCGGCCGACGCCGGATTCGCGGTGCCGCGGTGAGCGCCCCGGTCGCACCACCGCCGAGCGCGCCGGGCGGCGCCCGGTGGGCGGCGCCACGGGTGGGTCCTCCATCTCGTCGGCGCTGGGTGCGGTGGGTGGTGGGCGTGCTCGCCGCGCTCGTCGTCGTGGCACTGCTGGGCATCCTGCTCGTGTTCGCCGCACCCACCGGTTCGCACCGACCGATGAACGCCGTCCCCTACGATCCGGCCAACGCCGGTCCGGCCGGCACCCGGGCATTGGCCCGGGTGATCGACCAGCACGGCGCGCAGGTGAACGTGGCGCGGGGTCTGGACGCGCTGCGGGAGCAACCGGAACCCACCGCCGACACCACCGTCGTCGTGACCAGACCCAACGACCTCTCCGACGACACCGCGCGCGACCTCCTCGACCGTGTCCGCGATGCGCACCGACTGGTGCTGATCAACCCCTCGGCATTCGTACTGGCGAGGTTGGACCTTCCGGTGACCGAGGCGCGCGGATCGACGGCGTCGTCGGCGAGGGCCGGCTGCCGTACGGACGGCATCGCACCCACCGACGTCATCTCCAACGACGTGAACGGTTACGTCGCCCTCGACTCGGTCTCCACCAGTTGTTTTCTCACGACCGGCTACCCCGACGAGCCGCCCGGGGCGAACGTGGTGTTCAGCCCGCGCACCGCCGAACGCCCCGAGGTGGTGGTGATGACCGGCGCATCGGTGCTCAACCAGAATCTCGCACGCTACGACAATGCCGGGGTCGCGATCCGTGTGATCGCCGAAACCCCTGCGGTCCTCTGGTATCAACCCCAGATCCGCGATCAGGTGCCGGCGCGGAAGAAGCCCGGTCCGCCGTCGGACGTGCCCAACTGGATCGGTCCCCTGGTGCTGCTGTCCTTCTTCGCGTTGCTGGCCCTGATGTTCTGGCGCGGAAGGCGTTTCGGGCCGGTGGTGGGCGAACCGCTACCCGTGGTGGTCAAGGCGATCGAAACCACAGAATCCCGTGGCCGGATGTATCACCGGGCCGGTGCCGACGCGCGAGCGGCATCCATCCTGCGTATCCGCACCCTCAGCCGCCTCGCCCGCTACTTCGGCCTCCCCTACGATCCGGGGCGTGCGCTCGACGCCCTCGACGTCTCCGACGACGACACCGCGGGGCTTCCCGACGACGCCGATCCGGCACTGCGCGCGATCATCTCGGCGACCGCCGCCGCAGCGCATCGCGATCCTCGCGAGGTCCACGCACTGCTCGCCGGGCCGCTTCCGAGTGGCGACGCCGACCTCTTGGCCTTCTCCGACGAACTGTCCGCCCTCGACCAGAAAGTGCGTCGCACCCCATGACCACGCCGTTCCCGCCCCAGCCCGTTCCCCCGCAACCCGTTCCCCCGCAACCCTTTACCTCCCAGCCGCTGCCCGCGCAGGGATTCGGACCGCACACCCCGCCCGCACCACAGGGCGCTGCCGCGGTCGCCGCACCCGGGCGCGGCGCGCTCAACGCCGTGCGGGTGGAGGTGGCCAAAGCCGTGGTGGGCCAGGACGCGGCCGTGGCCGGAATCCTCATCGCACTGCTGTGCCGCGGTCACATCCTGCTCGAAGGTGTTCCCGGCGTTGCCAAGACGCTGCTGGTCCGGGCCACCGCAGGCGCCCTGCACGTGGAGACCACGCGCGTGCAGTTCACCCCGGACCTGATGCCCGGTGACGTCACCGGGTCGCTGATCTTCGACAGCGCCACATCGGAATTCACGTTCCGCGAGGGCCCGGTGTTCACCAATCTGCTCCTCGCCGACGAGATCAACCGGACCCCGCCGAAGACGCAGGCGGCGCTGCTGGAGGCGATGGAGGAACGCCAGGTCACCGTGGACGGTCGGCCGCGGCCGTTGCCGGATCCGTTCCTGGTGGCCGCCACCCAGAACCCGGTGGAGTACGAGGGCACCTATCCGCTGCCCGAGGCCCAGCTCGACCGCTTCCTGCTGAAGGTCACCCTGCCGATCCCGCCGCGCGACGACGAGATCACCGTATTGTCCAGGCACGCCGCTGGTTTCGACCCGCACGACCTGGCCGGGGCCGGGCTGCGGCCGGTGGCCTCGGCGGCCGACATCCGCGCGGGCGCCGGCCAGGTCCGGCAGGTGTCGGTGGCGCCGCAGGTCAGTGCCTACATCGTCGACATCGCGCGCGCCACCCGGGTCTCTCCGTCGTTGTCGCTCGGCGTCAGCCCACGCGGCGCCACCGCGCTGCTGTCCACCAGCCGGGCGTGGGCGTGGCTCAACGGCCGTGACTTCGTCACCCCCGACGATGTCAAAGCGCTCGCGCAATCCACTCTGGCGCATCGTCTCTCGCTGCGTCCCGAGGCAGAACTCGAGGGTGTGTCGGTGGCGGCGGTGCTCGACGCCGCGATCGGCTCCGTCCCGGTTCCCCGCTGATGGTGATCACCGGTCGCTTCTTCGCGCTCGTGGCGGCGGGCGCGGTGGTCACGGTGGCGTTCCCGCACTACTGGGTGGTGCTGCTCTGGGTGCTGGGCTGTGTGCTGCTGGCGGTGATCGACGTGGCCGCCGCAGGCCGGGTGCTGTCGCCGATACGTCTGAGCCGGGTGCCCACAGCACCTGTGCTGCTGGGTGATTCCACCACCTCGGCGCTGGTGATCACCAACATCTCACCGCGCCGGTACACCGCTACGGTGCGCGACGCGTGGCAGCCGTCGGCGGGCGCCGGGCGGGAGCTGCACCCGGTGAGCATCGAACCCGGCGAGCACAGCACCGTCGTCACCACCCTCACCCCGGTGCGGCGCGGCGACCGGCTGGCGGTGCGGGTCACCATCCGGCGCCTCGGACCGATGGGGCTGGCCGGTCGCCAGCGCAGCATGCCCGTCCCCGGTTTCGTGCGGGCACTGCCTCCTTTCAACTCACGTAGGCATCTGCCGTCGCGCCTGGCGCAGCTGCGTCAGCTCGACGGACGCTCGGCCGTGCGAATCCGGGGGCAGGGCACCGAATTCGACTCGCTGCGCGACTACGTGGAGGGTGACGACGTCCGCAGCATCGACTGGCGCGCCACCGCGCGCCGCCGGTCGGTGGTGGTGCGCACATGGCAGCCGGAGAAGGATCGCCATGTGGTGATCGTGCTGGACACCTCGCGCACCTCGGCGGGGCGCGTGGGCGACGCTCCCCGGCTCGACGCCGCGATGGACGCCGCGCTGCTGCTGGCATCCCTGGCAACGCATGCCGGCGACCGCGTCGATCTCGTCGCCGGCGACCGGCGGGTACACCGACGGGTGGTCGGCGCGCCGCGCACCACGCTGCTAAGTGACTTCGTGACGGCGATGGCGCCGCTGGAACCGGCTCTGCTGGAGGCGGATTGGTCGATGCTCAGTGCCGAGGTCAGCAAGATCTCCCGGCAGCGCGCGCTGGTGGTGCTGCTCACCCCGCTGGAACCGGCCGCCGTGGAGGAGTCCCTGTTGCCACCGCTGGCGGTGCTCGCGGGACGGTATCGCGTGGTGGTCGGGTCGGTGGCCGACCCGGAGTTGACCGCCATGGCGCAACGCGGTGGTGACGCCCGGCAGGTGTACGACGCGGCGGCCGCGGCCCGGACCCTCACGCTGCGGTCGCGCACCTCCACCGCGCTGGGCAGACTCGGCGTCGACGTCGTCGACGCCGACCCGGATCGCCTGCCCGCCGCCCTCGCCGACCACTATCTGCTGCTGAAATCGCGCGGGATGCTCTGAGCCGGGGCGTTCGCACGGCATCGCCGCGCAGTGACGCTCAGGCGACCGGGATGGCGTATCCCCGTTCGGATTCGCTGAGATCACCGGTCTCACCGTCGTCATGTGCCCGGCGGCCGAGCACGAAGACATAACCGAGGAATCCCAGCCACACCACCACGCCGATCGCGATCCGCGCCCACGTCGGCAAACCCGACGGGGTCACGAAGGCCTCGATGAGCCCACTGATGAGCAGCAGGCCCACCAGGCCGAGCGCCACCGCGATCGCCTCGCGGCCGCGGCGGGCCAACGACTCCGTGCGCGTCTGCTCGCCGGGCGACACCCAGGCCCAGAACACACGCAGACCCACCCCCGCGGCCACGAACAGACAGGTCAGTTCGAGCAGGCCGTGCGGTGCGATGAGCCCGAAGAACAGGTCGCCGCGGCCGTGCCGGATCATGATCGACGCCACGATCGAGACATTGAGGATGTTGCTGTACAACATCCAGATCACCGGCAGACAGAACACCCCCAGCGCGATGCACAGCACCGCGAGCCGGAAGTTGTTCGTCCAGACCTGAAACGCGAACGCCGATGCGGCATGTTCGCTGTAGTAGTTCTCGAAGTCGTTGTCGACCAACTCGTTGATCTCGGCCGGCGAACCGAGACTGCGTTCGACGTCGGGGTGCGCCAGCAACCACCAGGTGACCGCGACCGCGAACCCCACCGACACGGCCATCACCGACACCCACCACCACCGCATCGCGTAGAGGGCCGCGGGAAACGTGCGAGTCAGGTACCGGCCCACCTGCGACCAGGTGGACGCGGTGGTGCCCGCCGACCGTGAGCGGGCCCGGGCCAGCAGCGCCGACAGGTACCCCACCAGGGCGGCGTCGGGTGCGGTGGACCGGATCACCGACAGGTGGGTCGCGGTGCGCTGGTAGATGTCGAGGATCTCGTCGGCCTCCGCACCGGTGAGACGACGGCGACGCGAGAGTTCGTCGAGCCGATTCCAGGTGGGCGACTTGGCGCGTACGTAGGCGTCGAGATCCACCCGCCCAGACTAGCGGCGTCGCCGCGCGGAAGGGATCGCTCCCGCCCGAACGTCATTCGTGTGGAGCAGCATCCGCCGCCGGCAGATGGAGTGACCACCTTGCCCCCAACCCGTGAGATGGTCCGCGCGCCGTCGCCTCCGATGGTCGGCCCCGCGACGACGGGGTCCGCACCTGAGGTGATCGCTGTCGGCGACGCAAACGTCCGGAGTGTGATACTGTAGAACATACGTTCGATACGACGGGTTGGGGGTGAGGTTCATGTCGGCGGCACCGGAGGTTTCGGCGGCACCGGAGGTCATTGCGCGGTTGCATGCGGTGCTTGATGAGATCGCGGCCGCCGATGTGTCGTCGTGGAGTGATGACGAACTCGTCGCCGCGGCCACCGAACTCGAACGTGCCCATCATCGGGTGCCGGCCGTGGGCAACCGGGCGTTGGTGGAGATCTCTGATCGTGATATTCCCCGCCGACGCGGATTTCGCAGTGTGATCGCGTTCTTTTCCCACGCGCTGCGGATCACCGAACCGGTTCGCCGTAAACGGCTCCTCGAACACACCGCCCGATTTCATTCGGCCACCGGGCAACTGTTGGCACCGTCGTGTCCGACGTTGGCCGACAAGTGCGCCGACGGCAGCGCCGGGATGGCACACGCACTGGTGGTGCTCGACGTCCTCGACAAGATCCCCGCCGCCACACCCCACGATGTGCGGGTGGCCGCCGAGCAGACGATGAGCCACTACGCGGGCACTTTGAGCCCACCCGAACTCGGGCAGGTCGGGGCACGATTGTTGGCCCATCTCGATCCCGACGGTCACCTCACCGACGACAACGACCGAGCCCGCCGCCGCAACCTGTGGCTCAACCGTCAAGACACCCAGCTGATGTCGAAACTCAACGGTCACCTCGACCCGCAGACCCGCGCCATGTTCGACGTGGTCCTCGACGCGTGGGGCAAACCCGGACTGAACAATCCCGACGACGACGCATCGCCACGAGGACCCGTCGGGGATGCCGA
>NZ_JBSFQF010000019.1:0-72543 GCF_053588575.1 Gordonia sp. NPDC003429 | reverse complement strand
ATCACGCAGGCCAAGAGCCGGGGCCGCAGAATTCGCCATAGCCAATTCTCTCAAACCACGAACCATAAACTAATTAACGACACGCGACACTAGTGCCGCACCGCGGGATTCGTACTCGGCCCGCGTGCGCCCCGTGCGGTCACCGGTCGAAGCGACCGCTCAGGTGCGGTTCTCCGACGACGCCGGCGGGATGAACCGGACCACTCTGTCGTCGAAGCTCACCGGTTTGCCGTACGCGCGGTTGACCGTCGCGAACTGCAACGCCCCACTCGATGAGCTGACGATCCGGCCGAGCGCTCCGTACCGCTTCTCCAGCACCACCACCGGCGGTGTGATGGTGGGCTTGTCGCGGGTGGGCGCGTTGAGCGCCTCGATGTGTTGAGTGCGGGTGGTGGTGACGAAGATCTGACCGGCCGCCACCGCGCAGCCCGCGACCTGCGGGCGGTCGGGCCAGGTCCACAGCGGTTTGGGCCCCGACGCTTCGACCACCTGCAGCCGATCCTCCGTCGGGGTCTGATCGGTCATGTAGAGGGCTCCGTCGTCGGCGGGGCACAGCGCCACGTCGGACCCGAGGCCCGACGCGAGAACCTTCGGCCGGTCGTTGGTACCCGAAGCCAGCTGCGTCACCGAGAGCAGTTTTCCGGCCAGCGAACCGGGGTCGGCGGCCGCGGCGGGATTCCCTGCGTCGCCGGTGGCGACGAGCAATTCGGTCGGTGACCGGAAGAGCATCGCGCCCATATTTCCCGTGGCACCCTTGGGAATTCCCACCAGAATCGGCTTGGGCACGTCCCCGGGAGCCACCCGTACGATCCGGTTGTCCGACGCCGTGGTGATGAGCGCATAGATCAGGCGGTCCTGGCTATAGGTGGGGGATAGCGCGAAATCGATCAGGCCTCCGTCGCCGGACCCGTCGACCGGGAACGAGGCGACCACACGTTGCGGACCGTAACGCTTGGAGGAGATGAGCTTGCCGGTGGTGCGTTCGGCCACCACCGTCGTCTGCGCCTGGTCGTCGCCGGGCATCAGCCCGCCGGTGGACGCGAGGCAGGTGGCGATGACCTGGGGATCGGGGTCGACACAGGGGCCCGGTGGCGGTGGGGCCTGATTCTCTGTGGGTGCACTCGGCGGTGACGGTGTCTGCTGCATTCGCGGGGACTGGTTGTCGGCGCTGAAAGGACCGGCCGCCCGATCACGATCCTGCGCGGAGAAGTTGGCGCACCCCGCGAGGACGATCATCAGCGCCGACGTCACCGCGAGCACCGTCGCCCACCGGCCGTGGGTGGTGGTGCGCCGGTGGTGTCGCCGGTTGTCCAACCCCTCACGCATGACCACCACAGTAGGCGATCGCGTCCGACTCACCGCGGCGTGCTCAGCGGCGCGACGGCTCCCACGCTCTAGAGTCGGAACCGTGAACCAACGAGACGATCGACGCGGCGACGCCGACGGTCACGGCGTCTCGAACAACCCGCAGACCTTCGACGGCTCGTCCGGGAAACCGGCCAGCCCGTACGACGAACAGACCGGCAGAATCCCCCTCCAACGACCGCAGGCCCGCGATCGCGACGCCTTCTACGACCGCCATGCGCGTCGCCCACCGTCGCTGACCCCGGTCGAGGAACTCGACGATCTCGATCCCGACGAGGTGCAGACCCGGCCGTTCCCGGCGAACGATGCGTCGGCGTCTCGGCGCAGACCGGCGCCCCAACCCGCCGATGCGCCGACCGTTCCCGATCTCACCGCACAACGTGACCGCGCTGCTCAGCCCGAGCGCGCAGCTCAACCCGAGCGCGCAGCTCAACCCCAAGGTGCTGCTCAACCCCAGGGTGCAGCGCGCCCCGAGCGGCCCGCACTCACAGGCGAGTCCGCACCCACCGAGGTCATCGGCGCACAACCGCCGACACCGGTACCGGCCGACGAGCCGACGTCGACAGCGACCGTCGTCGACCTCGACTCCCGCGACGAGGACGCGCGTCGCGAGGTCGACGACGACATGGACGGCGACAGGCAACCGGACGGCGACAGCGACGGTGACGCGGCAGCACGTCGCGGCCGCAAGCGATCCGACGATGATGACGACGCCGAACGCCCGCGTGTGCGGCGCGGCACCCTCGACCTCGGGCTGCTGCTTCTGCGGGTGGCGGTCGGGGTGGTCGCCATGGCTCACGGTCTGCAGAAGTTGTTCGGGTGGTGGGGTGGCCCGAAGCTGAGCGGGTTCGAGGACATCCTGATCAATCAGCCGAACACGTCGATCGGGTTCCACGCCGATCTGGCGAAACCGCTGGCGGCACTGGGCGCGTTGTCGGAGACGATCGGTGGGCTGATGGTCATCGTCGGCCTGCTGACCCCCGTCGGTGCATCCGCGATTCTCGGCGTGATGCTCGTCGCGTCGGCGTTCCGGGTGACCCTCAACGGCGGCTTCGCTTTTTTCATGGCCGATGGCGGGGTCGAGTTCGAGTTGCTGATGGCGGCCGCGGCAGCGGCGATCATCCTCACCGGGCCGGGCCTCTACTCGCTCGACTATCCGCGCTCGTGGGCGCGGCGGCCGTTCCTCGGGTCGGTGCTGTGGCTGCTCATCGGTGTCGGCGCTGCGTGTGCGATATGGATCCTGTGCAACGGCACCGATCCTTTCTCATCGCCCGGAAATCCACGCTGACCCGGCCACCCGCCCACCCGCTGGTTGAGCCTGTCGAAACCACCCCGCCCGCTGGTTGCCCGGCCACCCGCTGGTTGAGCCTGTCGAAACGACCCCGCCCGCTGGTAGCCCACCCGCTGGTTGAGCTTGTCGAAACCACCCCACCCGCTGGTTGAGCCTGTCGAAACCGCTCCAGGTGGGCTCAGTCGACCTTGCGGACCGCGCCGCGGTCGGCCGAGGTGGCCAGCTTCGCGTAGGCGCGCAGCGCGGTGGTCACCGGTCGCTGACGGTCCTTGGGCTGCCACGGCCGCTCGGACGCCTCCATCTTCGCGCGACGCTCGGCCAGCACCTCGTCGTCGACGAGCACCTCCAGGCGTCGTGTCTTGACGTCGATCAGGATCGGGTCGCCGTCCTCGATGAGGCCGATGACGCCGCCGGCCGCAGCCTCCGGTGAGATGTGGCCCACCGACAGGCCCGACGACCCACCCGAGAACCGTCCGTCGGTGATCAGGCCGCACTTGCGGCCCATGCCGGTGCCCTTCATGAACGCCGTCGGGTGCAGCATCTCCTGCATGCCGGGACCGCCGGAGGGGCCCTCGTAGCGCACCACGAGCACCTCACCGGCCTGGATCGTCTTGGAGAGGATCACAGCCACGGCCTCCTCCTGGCTCTCGACCACCCGCGCGGGACCCTCGAAATGCCACAGATCCTCGCTGATACCCGCGGTCTTGAGAACCGCGCCGTCGTCGGCGAGGTTCCCCTTCAACACGCACAGCCCGCCTTCGACGGTGTAGGCGTGCTCGAGATCGCGGATGCAGCCGTTCTCGGCGTCGACGTCGAGGGAGCTCCAGCGGTTGGCGGTGGAGAACGGGGTGGTGGTGCGGACGCCACCGGGTGCGGCGTGGAACAGTTCGAACGCTTCGTCCACGGCGGTGCCGCTGCGGATGTCCCAGTCGTCGAGGAACCGTGCCATGGTGCCCGAATGCACGGTCGGAGCGCTGTCGTCGATGAGTCCGGCGCGCCGCAGCTCCCCGAGGATGGCCGGGATTCCGCCCGCCCGGTGCACGTCTTCCATGTGGTAGTCGGAGTTCGGAGACACCTTCGACAGGCACGGCACCCGTCGGCTGATGTCGTCGATCACCGACAGATCGAAGCCGTCCACCTCACCCTCCTGGGCGGCGGCGAGAATGTGCAGCACCGTGTTGGTGGAACCGCCCATCGCGACGTCGAGGGCCATCGCGTTGCGGAACGCGGTCGCGTTGGCCACCGACCGCGGAAGCACCGACGCGTCGTCGTCGCGATACCACCGGGTGGCGGCCTCCACGACGACTCGGCCTGCCCGCTCGAACAGCGCCCGGCGAGCCTCGTGGGTGGCCAGCGTCGACCCGTTGCCGGGCAGCGCCAACCCCAGCGCCTCGGTGAGACAGTTCATCGAATTCGCGGTGAACATGCCCGAGCACGAGCCGCAGGTGGGGCACGCGGAGCGTTCCACCTCGCTGAGCCCGGCGTCGTCGACAGCGCTGTTGGCCGAGGCCGAAATGGTGGTGATCAGGTCGGTCGGAGCCTGCGCGACCCCGTCGACGACAACGGCCTTGCCGGCTTCCATCGGGCCGCCCGAGACGAACACGGTCGGGATGTTCAGGCGCATCGCGGCGTTGAGCATGCCGGGAGTGATCTTGTCGCAGTTGGAGATACACACCAGGGCGTCGGCGGTGTGGGCGTTGACCATGTATTCGACCGAGTCGGAGATGATCTCGCGGCTGGGCAGCGAGTACAACATGCCGCCGTGACCCATCGCGATTCCGTCGTCGACGGCGATGGTGTGGAATTCACGGGGCACCCCGCCCGCGGCGCGCACCGCGTCGGCAACGATCTCGCCGACATCCTTGAGGTGTACGTGCCCGGGCACGAACTGGGTGTACGAGTTCGCGATGGCGACGATGGGCTTGCCGAAGTCGTCGTCGGTCATTCCGGTGGCCCGCCACAGCGAGCGGGCTCCGGCGGCCTCTCGTCCGACGGTGGTGGTGCGCGACCTCAGAGCTGGCATGGAGTACTTCCTCGATCGGGTTCGGTTCTCGCCCCGGTGAATCGGCGGCGCGGACGCTGTGACTGCGAAGCGTCGGCGTGGCGCCGGGCGAGTGTTCGCCGATCAACGTTACTCCGCGCTGACGTGCGCGAACAAAACCGCGATCGGCTCAGATCCCGAGCACGGCCTTGGCGATGGAGAAGTAGATGATGAGGCCGGTGGCGTCACAGAACGTGGAGATGAACGGGGTGGAGAACACCGCCGGATCAACCTTGATGGTCTTCGCGACGAGCGGCATCAACCCGCCGACGGTGGCCGCCATCGTGCAGATCGACAGAATGGTGAGACCGATCACCGCGCCGATCTCGAGTCCGTAGGCCAGCGATGCGATCGCGAATCCGACGACGCCGAGCACGGCGCCCAGGGTCAGGCCGACACGAAACTCCTTGCCCACCACCAAGGCCACATCGCGTGGGCGTACCTCGTCGACGGCGAGCGCCCGGGTCACGGTGACCGCGGCCTGCGATCCGGTGTTGCCGCCGATGCCGGTGAGCAGGGGGATGAACAGCGCCAGTGCCACCATCTCGTCGAGGGTGGCCTCGAAGATCTCGAGCACGTTGACGGTGAGGATGGCCGAGATCGCCAGCACGAACAGCCACACGATGCGCGAGCGGGTGATCGAGAAGACCGAGGAGAGCAGATAGGGCTCGTCGAGCGGCTCACTCGCACCGGCACGCGCCTGGTCGACATCGCGGGCCTGGTTGACCACTTCGACCGCGTCGTCGAGGGTGAGGACACCGACGACCCGGTGGTCACTGTCGACGACGGGCATCGCGAGGATGCCGCGGTCCACGCATTGCAGCGCCCGCTGCTCGGCGTCGTCATCGGCGTTGGCGGCGATCGGTGAGCGCATCATCGTCGACAGCCGGGTGTCGGGGGCGGCCAGCAGCAGGTCGCGCAGGCTCACCACCCCGGCGAGGGTGCGTTCGCGATCGATGACCGGAATCATGTAGATGGTTTCCACCCGGTGGCCGACTTCCTTGACCCGCTCGATCGCAGCCGCCGCCGCCTCGTCTGTGTAGGCATGCACGATCTCCGGGCTCATCCGCCGTCCCACCGAGCCCTGCGGATAGCCGAGAACCTGGCCGGTGATCTCGCGTTCCTCGCGGTTGAGGGTGGCGACGAGGTCGTGGGCGACGGGGGCGGGCAGTTCGTCGAGCAGTTCGGCGCGGTCGTCGGGATCGAGGCTTTCGAAGAATTCGCCGATCTCGCTGGTGCCCAATGCCTTGATCAGCCGGTATTGCACCTTGGGATTGAGATCTTCGAACACCTCGAGCGCCGTTGCCTTGGGTAGCAGGCGAAACGCGATGCCGGCGTCGTGGCGCGGCAGATGGTTGCCCACGGCGGCAATTTCCCTCGGGGGCATCGCCGACATCAGGTCGGCGAGTTCGGCGAGCTTGCCGGCCTCGATCAGATCCTTGACCTCTTGGGGTCGCAGCGTTTGCGTGGGCACGTAGCGAAGGTAGTCGGCTCGCCGGCCACCCGCGCACGCCGACCTCGGTCGTTAACCTCCGGTTCAGCGCGGGTTTATCGAGTTGGCACCCACCATCGCACAGGTGTCACGAATCCGCGCCTGCCGCCGAAGCGTAGGGGTCGGGGATACGTCCCCGACTGGCCGCGGAGAATCGTGGCAGATCCTGAAAGGCCAGCGCGGGCAGCCGCACCGTGGTGTCGTCGATCAGCACCGCGCGCACCGGGCCCCACCTGGAGAAGCGCAATCCGGCCAGTTCCGGCCACAAGATCTCTCGTGTCTTCCACGTCTGAACCGCCACGATGCCGTCCTCGGTGACCACCGTGCGCAGCCGCGCGATCCACACGGCGACCAGGATCGGCAGCACCAATGTCCACCCGAGCCAGACGAGTGACGCGCCGGCCAGAATCACCGTCGCGAGCAGCACAGCGGGCACGGTGAAGTACGCGACCCGCTGGATGCGGAAGGTCTGGGGCAGCTCGATGGCGTCTTCGAGCGAGTCGGTGACGCCGGGGGAGTCGGCGGCGTCGGGCGAATCGGCGGCGTCGGGCGAATCGGTGGGATCGGGGGAATTCGGGGGCACGTTCCCCATTCTGGCACCCTCTACCAACCAAGCCTCCACCTGTGGTTTCCCAGTATGTGGGAACCGATGGGGCGGAGTTTGACTCGTGTGTACGCGCGGTCCTACCGTGTGAAGTGTGATGCACAAGAACCTCCTCGTAGTAATCGGCCGGCGCGTCGCCTGACCGGTCACTTCGTAGACCTCCAGCATCGACGCGCCACCCTCGCACAGCCTCGCTGTCGGGGGTTTTTTGTTGCCACTTTCCCGCCCAACCAGATCAGAAGATGTGAGGACCTGCAGTGAGCGCACCAACAGCACGCGCCGCAAACGAAGCGGGCCACCCCGACCGCGATTCCCAAGCGAGCGGTGCCCGGACGAACGGACGCGCCGCGGACGTACTCCTCGAGCAGTCCCCGGCCGCGGGGAACCTCCGTGCGGTGCCGCAGAACACCGTCGCCCCCGAGCGGGTCAGTGGCGCACAGTCGGTGGTCCGCTCGCTCGAGGAGATCGGTGTCGAGGTCGTCTTCGGTATCCCCGGTGGCGCGGTGCTTCCCGTCTACGACCCGCTGCTCGATTCGGAGAAGGTTCGCCACGTGCTGGTCCGGCATGAGCAGGGCGCCGGGCACGCCGCCACCGGCTACGCCCAGGTGACCGGCAGGGCGGGCGTCATGATGGCCACCTCCGGGCCCGGCGCCACCAATCTCGTCACGCCGCTGGCCGACGCCCAGATGGACTCGGTTCCCGTCGTCGCGATCACGGGGCAGGTGGGGCGTGCGCTCATCGGTACCGACGCCTTCCAGGAGGCCGACATCTCCGGCATCACGATGCCGGTGACCAAGCACAACTTCCTGGTCAGCAATGCCGCCGACATTCCGCGGATCATCGCCGAGGCCTTCCACATCGCCGAGAGCGGCCGGCCCGGTGCGGTGCTGGTGGACATCCCCAAGGACATCTTGCAGAGCCAGACCACGTTCTCCTGGCCGCCGCAGATCGACCTGCCCGGCTACCGGCCGGTGACCAAGCCGCACGGCAAGCAGGTCCGTGAGGCCGCGCGTCTCATCGACGCCGCCAAACACCCCGTGCTGTACGTGGGCGGCGGTGTGATCCGCGCGAACGCGTCCGCGGAGTTGCGCGAGCTCGCCGAACTCACCGGCATCCCCGTGGTGACCACCCTGATGGCCCGCGGCGCCTTCCCCGATTCGCATCCCCAGCACCTGGGCATGCCGGGCATGCACGGCACCGTCGGCGCAGTCGCGGCGCTGCAACGCAGCGACCTGCTCATCACACTCGGCGCCCGCTTCGACGACCGCGTCACCGGCCAGCTGTCGTCGTTCGCGCCGAACGCGAAGGTCATCCACGCCGACATCGATCCGGCCGAGATCGGCAAGAACCGGGCCGTCGACGTGCCGATCGTCGGCGACTGCAAGGCGGTGATCGCCGAGCTGACCGAGACGCTTCGCACCAGCCGTGCCACCAGCGACACCGCAGCCGACCTCACCGAGTGGTGGACCTACCTCGACGGAGTGCGCCGCACCTATCCGCTCAGTTACGACCGACCCGCCGACGGATCGATGTCGCCGGAGTTCGTGATCTCCCAGGTGGGACGTATCGCCGGACCCGACGCGATCTATTGCGCCGGCGTGGGGCAGCATCAGATGTGGGCGGCGCAGTTCATCTCCTACGAGAAGCCGCGCACCTGGCTGAACTCCGGTGGTCTGGGCACGATGGGCTACGCCGTGCCTGCCGCGATGGGCGCGAAGATGGCCGACCCGTCGGCCGAGGTGTGGGCCATCGACGGCGATGGCTGCTTCCAGATGACCAACCAGGAGTTGGCAACCTGCGCCATCGAGGGCATCCCGATCAAGGTGGCCTTGATCAACAACGGCAACCTGGGCATGGTGCGACAGTGGCAGACGCTGTTCTACGACGAGCGGTACTCGAGTACCGATCTGGCCACCCATTCGCGTCGCATCCCCGACTTCGTCAAGCTTGCCGAGGCCCTGGGCTGCGCGGCGTTCCGGGTGGAGAACGAGGCCGATGTCGACGCGGTCATCGCCCAGGCACGCGAGATCAACGACCGTCCGGTGGTGATCGACTTCATCGTCGGCGCCGACGCGCAGGTCTGGCCGATGGTCGCCGCGGGCACCGGCAATGACGAGATCATGGCGGCCCGCGACATCCGCCCGCTGTTCGACGACGACGACTCGGCCGCCGAGGACGTCGCCGACATCCACCACACCATCGCTCAGCCCGACCGAGCCGCACTGAAAGACGGCAGCAAGTGAGTACTCATACCCTCAGCGTCCTCGTCGAGGACCGACCAGGCGTTCTCGCCCGCGTGTCGGCGTTGTTCTCCCGCCGTGGTTTCAACATCGAATCGCTGGCGGTGGGACCCACCGAGCTCAAGGGGATCTCGCGGATGACCATCATGGTGTCCGTCGAGGACTTCCCGCTCGAACAGGTCACCAAGCAGCTCAACAAGCTGATCAACGTGATCAAGATCGTCGAGCAGGATCCGGCCAGCTCGGTGTCCCGGGAGTTGATGATGGTCAAGGTGCGGGCCGATTCCACCGTCCGCTCCGAGGTCATCGAGGTGGTGAATCTGTTCCGCGCCAAGGTGATCGACGTGTCGCCCGAGTCGGTGACGATCGAAGCCACCGGCACCGACGAGAAGCTCGAAGCCCTACTGCGAATGCTCGACCCCTACGGGATTCGGGAGATCGCACAGTCCGGGGCCGTGACCCTGGGTCGAGGACCCAAGAGCATGTCGGCGCATCGCTGACACCACAACCACTGCACAGGGCCCGGCGAGAAGTCCACTTCTTGTGGGGCAGAAGAGAAAATCGAAGGGATCAATAACTGTGGCGATCGAATTGTTCTACGACGACGACGCCGATCTGTCGATCATCCAGGGCCGCAAGGTCGCGGTGATCGGATACGGCAGTCAGGGGCATGCGCACTCGCTGTCGCTGCGCGACTCGGGTGTCGACGTCGCCGTCGGCCTTCGCGAGGGATCGAAGTCGCGCGAGAAGGCCGCCGAGCAGGGACTCAAGGTCATGACCGCGGCCGAGGCCGCCGAATGGGCCGACGTCATCATGCTGCTCGCGCCCGACACCAGCCAGGCGCAGATCTTCACCGAGGACATCGAGCCCAATCTCAAGGACGGCGACGCGCTGTTCTTCGGACACGGCCTCAACATCCACTTCGGCCTGATCAAGCCGCCCGCCAACGTCACCGTCGCGATGGTCGCCCCGAAGGGCCCCGGCCACCTGGTGCGCCGGCAGTTCGTCGACGGCAAGGGCGTGCCCTGCTTGATCGCCGTCGACCAAGACCCCAAGGACGAGGGCCAGGCGCTCGCGCTCAGCTATGCCTCGGCGATCGGTGGTGGCCGCGCCGGCATCATCAAGACCACGTTCAAGGAGGAGACCGAGACCGACCTGTTCGGTGAGCAGGCCGTGCTCTGCGGCGGCACCGAGGAACTGGTCAAGACGGGCTTCGAGGTGATGGTCGAGGCCGGCTACGCCCCCGAGATGGCCTACTTCGAGGTGCTGCACGAGCTCAAGCTGATCGTCGACCTCATGTACGAGGGTGGCATCGCGCGGATGAACTACTCGGTGTCCGACACCGCCGAGTTCGGCGGTTACCTGTCGGGTCCGCGCGTGATCGACGCGGACACGAAGGAGCGCATGCGCGGCATCCTGCGCGACATCCAGGACGGCACCTTCGTCAAGCGCCTCGTCGCCAATGTCGAGGGCGGCAACAAGGAACTCGAGGAACTGCGCAAGAAGAATGCCGAGCATCCCATCGAGGTGACCGGCAAGAAGCTGCGCGACCTGATGAGCTGGGTGGATCGCCCCATCACCGAGACAGCCTGACGGTCAACGACTCACAGCCACGACGGCTCGGTTCCGCAAAGGAACCGGGCCGTCGTCGTCGTGGTACGTCCGAGCGGAACGAACGGCCCGCACGTGTCACTCAGCCCCGGTCCGATGCAAGACAGCCCGGATGCACGACACCCCGGGTGCACGATGGCGCCCGGGGTGTCTGGTCCCGCCAGATCAGGGGACGATCAGATCGGGGTGAAGCCCGTGTACTTGGTGGACTTCACATAGTCGAGAACAGGAGCGATGTTGGTACCGGTCTCCGGACCGAGGCACGCGACGAAGTAGTAGGCGTTGACCATGCCGACCAACCGGTCACCGACCACGACCGGACTGCCCGAATCGCCCTCGATGACGCACATCTGGGAGAAGTGCACGTCGCCGTCGGAGAACCAGGAGACGCCGCAGGTGTTGCCCGTGGTGCGGCCCGTCTTGCAGGCGATGGTCGGGAATCCGATGGGATGGGTGTCGATCGATCGGATGGTCACACCGTTGACGCTGCGCAGTGGCACCACGCGGTCGGGATTGAATTCGATGATCGCGACGTCTTCTTTGGGATCGGAGTAGGTGATGGTGCCGGCCTGGCCGCGGTTCTGGAAGGTCTCCGAGTACACCTTCTGACCCGGCGTTCCGCAGTGACCTGCGGTGATGCCGATCAGTTGACCCGTCTTGGCGTGACCGATGGTGGTCAGTGTGCAGGCGGCAGCAGTATCACCGCCTTTGAGGATAAGAATTCCGGACCCACCGCCCAGGTAGATCTTCGCCGGTGCGGCAGTCGCACTGCCCGCGCCCCAGCCGGCCAGCAACGTCGCAACCAGCACCGCGACAATCGCCGTCAGCTTTCTCATCATTCACAGCTCCACTCGTCAACACACCACCGATGGACCAGTCGTACCGACAGGCCTCTGACACCGTAACGGCCGCCGCGGACGATCTGCCGTGTGCGGAATCGACCCGGGGTTGCATTGCAACCTATCCGTAATGCCGAGCACAATGTACCCGCTTTTCCTGGGAATTCGTTCAGAGCGTCCATCGCATCCCTCGGACCGGCTTCAGAGTCCGTGACGGCGGCATCTAAGCTGTCTGGCGGGCGTCATACGACGTTGGCGCCGCTTCTGCAACCGATCCTGGAGAAATCACTGTGACCTCAGCAGGCCGTCCGATCGTCCTCATCGCCGACAAACTGGCGCCATCGACGGTGGAAGCCCTCGGCGACGGCGTCGAGGTGCAGTGGGTGGATGGTCCCGATCGTCCGAAGCTCCTCGAGGCGGTCGTCGATGCCGACGCTCTGCTCGTGCGTTCGGCCACCACGGTCGACGCGGAGGTGCTCGATGCGGGCAAGAAGCTCAAGATCATCGCCCGCGCCGGTGTGGGCCTCGACAATGTCGATGTTCCGGCCGCCACCGCGCGAGGCGTCATGGTGGTCAACGCACCCACCTCCAACATCCACACCGCCGCCGAGCACGCGATCACCCTGCTGCTCGCCGCGGCTCGCCAGATCCCCGCCGCCGACGCCACGCTGCGCGAGCACACCTGGAAACGGTCGTCGTTCAATGGTGTGGAGATCTTCGACAAAACCGTCGGCGTGGTGGGACTCGGCCGCATCGGACAGCTCGTCGCGTCGCGCCTGGCCGCCTTCGAAACGCACATCATCGCCTACGACCCCTACGTGTCCGCCGCGAGGGCCGCTCAGCTGGGCATCGAACTCGTGAGCCTCGACGAACTGTTGCAGCGAGCCGACTTCATCACCGTGCATCTACCCAAGACGCCGGAGACCCTGGGACTCATCGGCGCCGACGCGCTGGCCCGCACAAAGAAGGGCGTCGTCATCGTCAACGCCGCGCGCGGCGGCCTCGTCGACGAACAGGCGCTGGCCGACGCCATCACCTCCGGTCAGGTGCGCGCCGCCGGTCTCGATGTCTTTGCCACCGAGCCGTGCACCGACTCGCCGCTGTTCGAGCTGCCCCAGGTGGTGGTGACCCCGCATCTGGGCGCTTCGACCAGCGAGGCTCAGGATCGTGCCGGTACCGATGTCGCCAAGAGTGTGCGGCTCGCGCTGGCCGGACATTTCGTGCCCGACGCGGTCAACATCACCGGCGGTGCCGTGGATGAAGAGGTGGCGCCGTGGCTGGAGATGGCCCGCAAGCTCGGCGTGATGATCGGCGTCATCAGCACCGAACTGCCGTCGTCGATCGTGGTGGACGTTCGAGGCGAGCTCGCTTCCAGTGATGTCGGCGTGCTCGGACTGTCGGCGTTGCGTGGTCTGTTCTCGGCGGCGCTCGACGAGCCCGTCACTTTCGTCAACGCGCCGACCGTCGCCGCCGAGCGTGGCGTCACCAGCGAGGTCGTGAACGCCACCGAGAGCCCGAGCCACCGCAGCGTCGTCGACGTGCGGGCCGTCTTCGCCGACGGATCGGTGCACAACGTGGCCGGTTCCATCACCGAGCCGCGGCAGGTGGAGAAGATCGTCAACATCAACGGCCGCAACTTCGACCTGCGGGCCGAGGGACGCAACCTTCTCGTCAGTTACGCCGACAAGCCCGGCTCGTTGGGCAAGATCGGCACCCTGCTCGGCAACGCCGGGATCGACATTCTCGCGGCAGGCCTTTCGCAGGATGCAGAGGGCGGCGGGGCGACGGTCATGTTGCGTGTGAACGAGAAGGTCGACGACGTCGTGGTGACCGCGATCGCCGAAGCGGTGGGCGCCACGCTGATCAAGCAGGTGGATTTGTCATGAAGCTCGCGGTCATTCCCGGCGACGGTATCGGTCCTGAGGTCATCTCCGAGGCTCTCGAGGTGCTCACCACGGTGGTGCCCGAGGTCTCGGTCACCGAGTACGACCTCGGTGCCCGCCGCTACCACCGCAACGGTGAACTGCTCACCGACGCCGACCTGGAGTCGCTGCGCGAGCACGACGCGATCCTGCTCGGTGCGATCGGTGATCCGTCGGTGCCCTCCGGGGTGCTCGAACGCGGACTACTGCTCAAGATGCGCTTCGCACTCGACCATCACGTGAATCTGCGCCCGTCGCGCCGATTCCAGGGTGTGGCGTCGCCGCTGGCGGGCGATCCCGACATCGACTTCGTGGTGATCCGCGAGGGCACCGAGGGCCCCTACACCGGCAATGGTGGCGCGATCCGCACCGGCACCTCCCATGAGGTGGCCACCGAGGTGAGCGTCAATACCCGATACGGGGTGGAGCGTGTGGTGCGCAACGCCTTCGAGCGCGCGACCCGTCGACGCAAGCATCTCACCCTGGTCCACAAGACCAACGTGCTCACCTTCGCCGGGTCCTTGTGGAGCCGCACCGTCGAGGAGGTCGGTGCCGAATACCCTGACGTGACAGTCGATTACTGCCACGTGGATGCGGCCACCATCTACCTGGTGACCGACCCCGGCCGGTTCGATGTCATCGTCACCGACAACCTCTTCGGCGACATCATCACCGACATCGCCGCCGCCGTCAGCGGCGGCATCGGATTGGCGGCGTCGGGCAACATCGACGCCACCGGTACGAATCCGTCGATGTTCGAGCCCGTGCACGGCAGTGCACCGGACATCGCCGGTCAGAGCAAGGCTGATCCCACAGCCGCGATCCTGTCGGTCGGTCTCTTGCTCGACCACCTCGGTGATGCGCAGTCGGCGGGTCGGATCGAGCGTGCCGTGGCCGACGACCTCCTCGAACGGGGCGGGCAGACACTGTCCACCCAAGACATCGGGAAGCGGATTCGCGCTCGCCTCTAGCCCGCTGGTTGAGCGCCCCCCGCTGCTTGAGCGCCCCCGCTGCTTGAGCGCCGCCCGCTGGTTGAGCTTGTCGAAACCACCCTTGTCGCTGTCGTCAGATTCAGCGCCGGCTTCTCGACAGCTCAGTCAGCAAATCGAAGTCCCCGGCAACCAGCGCCCGACGTTTGGCTCGTGACCAGCCTTGGACCCTCTTCTCACGTGCGTATGCCTCGGCGACGGTCTCGCATTCGTGTTGGTAGACAAGGCGAACGGGTCGTCGGGTTCTGGTATACCGGCCGCGGTCACCACTGTTGTGCTGATCGACGCGACGGGCGACGTCCCGCGTGCTTCCGACGTAGAAACTGCCGTCCGTACATTCGAGGATGTAGATGTATCCGCTCATCACATCACTCTCGACCACGTGAGTGATAGCTCGACATTTCTATCCACAGCGGTGGTTTCGACAAGCTCAACCAGCGGCGGGCGCTCAACCAGCGGGTGGGGGCTCGACCAGCGGGTGGGGGCTCGACCAGCGGTGGGTGGTTTCGACAAGCTCAACCAGCGGGTGGGGGCTCAACCAGCGGGGGGTGGTTTCGACAGGCTCAACCAGCGGTGGGGGCTCGACCAGCGGCGGGGCTCGACCAGCGGGGGCGCTCAACCAGCGGGTGGAGGCACGCTCGGTGATGGGCCGACCGATCAGGTGACGGGTTCCTCTCGGGGTGCGGCGTCGGCGGGCACCAGCGGGGCTGCGAGTACGGGTGCCGCGGCCGACACCAGGAAGGCCAGCGGGAAGCCCACGGCCGCGATCACCGCACCGAAGACGGGCGTGGTCACCGCCGTCGCCAGGTACTGGGCGGTGTTCTGGATTCCCAAACCACGGCCGCTCCAACCGGGTCCGGCGTATTCGGCGATGGCGGTGAAGGCCAGCCCGTTGTCGGCCACCGAGATGATCGACGCGATCATCATCAGCGCGGGCGCCACCGGACCGCCGATCCAATCGGTGACGGCCAAGGCGGTCATTGCGCCCGAACCGGCCAACGCGATCAGCCGGATCGGACGCATTCGTGACAGCCACGCATCCGACCACCGACCCGCGGCGATGCGTCCGAGAGCGCCGATCACTTGTGTCACCGTCACGAGAAAGCCTGCCGCCGCGGGAGACCAGTGCCGGGCCACGATCAGCCATGTCGGCACAAACGTCCACAGCATCGACTGAGGTATCACCAGCAGCACGCTCACCGCGTGCACGCGAGTCAGAAACCAGCTCTCGCGGTACGGGTTTCGTTTCGCACCGGCGATCTCCGGGGCACCGGGCACGGCCGTCGCCATCGGAGGGTCGATGATGCCGGCGATCACCGCGATCAGTCCCAGGACCGTGACCGCTGCCGGAATCGCCAGTGCCGCAGCCACACCCGCTCCTGCGGCTACCACCGGCATGGTGAGAGCACAGACGGCGATCCCCAGCGGCTGCGCCATCTGGCGAATCCCCATCGCGGTGCCGCGCAGTTCTGGCGGAAACCAGCCGACCACGATCCTGCCGCTGGCGCCGTTGGCGGCGCCGGCCCCGATGCCGCCGACGAACAGACACGCGCCCACCACCGCGAACGGGGCGTCGAGCGCAGCGGCGATTGCCGCCGCCGCCGCACCAGTGAGACTGATCGACATGGACACGATCAGGATCAGGCGTTCACCGTGACGGTCGAGCAGTGCACCCCAGCCGATGATCGCCAGCATGAGCCCGATCGTGGGAACGGTGGCGAGCACGGACGCCTGGGTGATCGACATGCCCTCGCGCGTATGCAGCGCCGGTATGAGGTAGGCGACACCACTCACGACACAGGTGGTGGTCATCGCGGCCAGCAGCGAGCAGGCGAGCATGGTCCAGCGTCGGGCGGAACCGATCGTGGTCGATGTCGTCACGCGACCTCCTCCTGCTTGCGTTGATCCGGCATGGGCGATTCCTCCAGAGCGGCGGCCTCACACTACAAAGTCTCAAAATATGGGATGATGTGTTCACATTGTAAAACCGATGACGACCCGAACCAACTGCTGTCCCAGACAGTGGACATCGTGCGTGCGTTAGTGTTCTGGTATGCGTCTAGGTCGTATCGCGAGTCCCGATGGTGTGGCGTTCGTCTCGATCGAGGATGAATCGGGTGGTGTTGCCAGGGAGATCGCCGAACATCCCTTCGGCACGCCCACCTTCACCGGCCGATCATGGCCCCTGGCCGATGTTCGACTCCTCGCCCCCATCCTGGCGACGAAGATCATCTGTGTGGGCAAGAATTACGCGGCCCATGCCGCCGAAATGGGTGGCACCGCACCCGAGGACCCGGTGATCTTCCTCAAGCCGAACACCTCGATCGTCGGCCCCGAGGTGCCGATCGTGCGGCCACCGTCGTCTCAGCGCGTTGATTTCGAGGGCGAACTCGCGGTGGTGATCGGCCGGCCGTGCAAGGACGTACGCGCTGCCGACGCGAAGAGCGTCATCCTCGGCTACACCGTCGCCAACGACGTCACCGCGCGTGATCAGCAGAAGGTCGACGGTCAGTGGACGCGCGCAAAGGGATACGACACGTTCTGCCCGCTGGGTCCCTGGATCGAGACCGATTTCGACCCTGCCGACGCCGAACTCGTCACCGAACTCGACGGTGAGGTCCGTCAGCGGAGCCGAACATCGTTGATGCTGCACGATGTCGGTGCCATCGTGGAATGGGTCTCGCGGGTGATGACGCTGCTCCCGGGCGACGTGTTGCTCACCGGCACACCCGAGGGAATCGGCCCGATGGTCGCGGGACAGCGAGTGTCGGTGACGGTCGCAGGCATCGGGACGCTGAGCAATCCGGTGGTGGACAAACCGTGACCACCGGAACCGCGCGTGTCAACGGCATCGAGATCGCTTACGAGAGAGCCGGTTCGGGCGCGCCGGTGGTGATGGTGATGGGCAGCGGCAGTCCCGGGCGGGTCTGGAAGGCCAATCAACAGCCCGCGCTGGTCGCCGCCGGCTACGAGGTGATCACCTTCGACAACCGCGGGATCGCACCATCGTCGGAGTGCGCCGACGGATTCACCCTCGACGACATGGTGGCCGACACCGCTGCACTCATCGAGCACCTCGGGGTGGCGCCCGCCCTCGTCGTGGGAACTTCGCTCGGCGCGCGGATCAGCCAGGAACTGGCGCTGACGCGGCCCGATCTGGTGCGCGCCGCGGTGTTGCTGGGCACCTATGGTCGCAGCACCGTGCTGCAGGAAGCGATTTCGGCGGGCGAACGTGCGCTCTACGACAACAAGATCGACCTGCCCGCCGAGTATGCGGCGGCCATCACCGCACATCTCAACCTCTCACCGCACACCCTCGCCGACGACCGGACGGTGCGCGACTGGCTCGACGTCATCATGTTCTCGTCGAAGGGGATGACTCCGGGCATGCGTGCCCAACTTTCGATCCACACCGCCGAACCCAATCGGCTCGCGGCCTACCGGGGAATCTCGCGGCCCGTGCTGGTGGTCGGATTCGCCGATGATCGCACCCTTCCGGTCTTTCTGGCGCGCGAGGTGGCCGACGCCATCCCCGCGGCCGAGTATGCGGAGGTGGCCCGCGCAGGTCATTTCGGCTATCTGGAGCAACCTCGGGAAGTCAACCGCCTGATGCTGGACTTCCTCGGACGACATCGAGACTGAGCCGGCGACGGGAGGGCGTCGGGCCGTCGGTACCGGTTCGATACGCTGACCACCATGAGCAGCACCGATACCGTTCGCGTCCGCTTCTGTCCGTCGCCGACCGGAACCCCGCACGTGGGGATGGTGCGCACGGCCCTGTTCAACTTCGCACAGGCACGGCACGACAAGGGCACCTTTGTCTTCCGGATCGAGGACACCGACGCGGCCCGCGACAGCCAGGAGTCGTATGACGCGATCCTCGACTCGCTGCGCTGGCTGGGACTCGACTGGGACGAGGGGCCCGAGGTCGGGGGGCCCTACGCACCCTATCGGCAGTCCGAACGGCGCGGCATCCACCTCGACGTGGTCGCGCAGCTACTCGCCGCCGGCGAGGCGTACCAGGCATTCTCCACGCCGGAGGAGGTGGAGGCCCGCCATCGCGCCGCCGGACGCGACCCGAAACTGGGCTACGACAACTTCGATCGCACCCTCACCGCCGAGCAACGCGAGGCCTACCTGGCGGAGGGGCGCAAACCCGTTGTGCGCCTGCCCATGCCCGACCACGACATCACGTGGGACGACCTCGTGCGCGGCACCACCACGATCAAGGCGGGCACCGTGCCCGACTTTGCCCTGACCCGCGCGAACGGGGACCCGCTCTACACCTTGGTCAATCCGGTCGACGACGCCCTGATGAAGATCACCCACGTGCTGCGCGGGGAGGATCTCTTCTCGTCCACGCCGCGGCAGATCGCGCTCTACGAGGCGCTGATCCGCATCGGAATCGCGCAGCGGGTGCCCGAATTCGGGCATCTGCCGTTCGTGATGGGGGAGGGCAACAAGAAACTGTCCAAGCGCGACCCGCAGTCGAATCTGTTCCATCACCGTGATCGTGGTTTTCTCCCGGAGGGCCTGCTCAATTACCTTGCGCTGCTCGGTTGGGGTTACTCGCACGACACCGACGTGTTCACCCTCGATCAGATGATCGGCGCCTTCGATGTGCGCCAGGTCAATTCGAATCCCGCCCGCTTCGATCAGAAGAAGGCCGACGCGATCAATGCCGAGCACATCCGGATGCTCGAACTCGGCGACTTCACCGCGCGTCTGCGCGATTACCTGGTGACGCATGGCAAGCTCGCCGAACCCGTCGACCTCGTCACCTTCACCAACGTTGCCGAACTGGTCCAGACCCGCATCCAGGTGCTGGCGGACGCGTGGCCGCTCATCTCGTTCCTCTACGTCTCCGACGACGAGTTCGCGATCGACGAGAAGTCGGCGGCGAAGAATCTCGGCGCCGACGCCGGGCCCGTTCTCGACGCCACGATCACCGCGCTGACCGATCTGGCGTCCTGGCAGACGCCCGCACTGCAGGAGACACTCAACGCCGCGCTCATCGACGGGTTGGAGCTCAAACCGCGCAAGGCATTCGGTCCGGTCCGGGTCGCGGTCACCGGGTCGGCCATCAGTCCGCCACTGTTCGAGTCGATGGAACTACTCGGTCGCGACAAGACCTTGTCGCGCTTGACGGCGGCGCGGGCCAACATCCCAGAATAGGGCTCTGATCAGGCGATTTGCGGTTACCGGGTTGCCCTCTGCTACTCTACTGCAGGTTCTTTTCCTCACCGGGAAGAACAACCCTTGGGGTATGGTGTAATTGGCAACACAGCTGATTCTGGTTCAGCCATTCTAGGTTCGAGTCCTGGTACCCCAGCGAACAGCCGGGACACCACACCCGGAGGTTTCAACTGAATAGAGATCCATGGCCCCGTCGTCTAGCGGCCTAGGACGCCGCCCTCTCAAGGCGGTAGCGCGGGTTCGAATCCCGTCGGGGCTACAACGCAGAATGACCCCCTCACCAGCGGTGAGGGGGTCTTCGTGTGTTCGGAGTCTGTGGGCGTCGTGCCCACGTTTTGCCCACGGAAACCTGCATAGGCATGCCGCGAATCCAAGGCGGCGTGGCGTGGCGCTTCTGGGTCCGTACAGAATTGGCGGCCACGGCAAACACCACCGGCGCCTGTGCGCGTCGCATGCCCAGGAGGCGCCCGTTCTGTATGGATCGCAGCCCCTCACCCGGCCCCGCACGATTTGCGTTGCGGTCGCTCAGGCCGGTGCGGTGTTGCCGGCAACCGGCATGTCGGGCAGTCCGAGTTTGCGGTGGTCCCAGGAACGGACCCGCTCGGGTACCAGTCGGATCGCCACACGCTTGTTCATCATCTGCTCGACGAGTGGACGCGCCTCCTCGGTGTACGGCGCGGTGTAGCGCTCCCAGACACTGATTCCCACGCGTAGGCACGTGTCGGCGTCCTCGAGGATCTCCCCGGTGCCCTCGAAGGCCACGCCGCGCAGGGTGCCGTATGTGTCGCCATCCTCGATGAGTACCGAGCACCGTGGATTGCGACGCAGATTGACCGCCTTCTGTGATTTCGCCTTGGTCTCGAACCAGATGGCGTCGTCGACGACGCCGTACCACATGGCGACGAGGTGGATACTGCCGTCGGGCCCGGAGGTGGCCAGGGTGGCGGTGCGGCTGCGGGCCACGAAATCGGCAATCTCGTTGTCCGTCATCACGATCTGTTGACGCTGGTTGGTTCCCATGCAGACGACGCTAACCGACACCGGACCGGCTCCGGTGTGCATCACGGCGATTCGTATCCGCCTTCAGCCCTGCGTGGTGGAGACCAGCCGCTTGTGGATGGCGTCGGCCGCGGCGAGAAGGTCGGCCGCCCACCGGGCTCCGGGTCGGCGACCCATCCGATCGATGGGCCCCGACACCGAGATGGCGGCCACGACCTCACCCTCGCCGTCGCGCAGCGGTGCCGACACACTGGCCACGCCCGCGGCGCGCTCGCCGGCGCTCTGCGCCCATCCTCGGCGCCGGATCTCGTGCAGTGCCCGCTCGCTGAACACGCTGTCGTGCAGCAGCGCTCGCTGGGTGGCGGGCTCTGCCCAGGCCAGCAACACCTTCGCGGCCGACCCGGCGTTCATCGGGAAGCGGGTGCCCACGGGCACGGTGTCACGCAGTCCGGTCGGCGGTTCCATCGCCGCGATGCAGACGCGTTCGGCTCCCTCACGGCGATATACCTGAACGGATTCGCCCGTGATCTCCCGCAGCCGCGGCAGCACCATCAGCGATGCCTCGCGAACGGAATCGTGCGCCGACGCCGCGAGCTCACCGAGTGCGGGCCCCGGATACCATCGCCCGGCCGCATTGCGCGCGAGCAAGCGGTGGACCTCGAGCCCCACGGCGAGCCGATGGGCGGTGGCCCTCGGCAGATCGGTGCGTTCACACAGCTCGGTGAGATTGGCCGGCGCCTCGGCGATGGCCCGGAGCACGCTCACCGATTTGTCGAGGACGCCGATTCCGCTGAGCGTCTCGGATGCGCTATCCTTTCCCATAGGACGATATTAGCGTTCCAAATAGTGAGATGCACGCGATTGATTTCGCGTCCCGGTGCCACCAGCCACGTGCCGGGTCTTGTCGAGTCGGAGTAAATGCACCATGAGCAACGCCACCACGCCACGTACTCTCGCCCAGAAGGTCTGGGACGACCACGTGGTTGTCCGCGGCACAGCGGGCGATCCGGACCTGATCTACATCGACCTGCACCTCGTGCACGAGGTGACCAGCCCGCAGGCCTTCGAAGGACTGCGGCTCGCGGGACGCGAGGTGCGCCGACCCGATCTCACGATCGCCACCGAGGATCACAACGTGCCTACCCTCAACACCAATCTGTTGATCGCCGACCCGGTGTCGCGAACCCAGGTGGACACGTTGCGCCGCAACTGCGCCGAGTTCGGCATCCGTCTGCACCCGATGGGTGACACCGAACAGGGCATCGTGCACGTCGTCGGTCCGCAGCTCGGTCTCACCCAGCCCGGGACGACCGTCGTCTGCGGCGACAGCCACACCTCTACGCACGGCGCGTTCGGCGCACTGGCCATGGGTATCGGCACCTCCGAGGTGGAGCATGTACTGGCCACGCAGACGTTGTCGTTGCGTCCGTTCAAGACGATGGCGATCACCGTCGACGGCGACCTGCCCCCGGGCGTCACGAGCAAGGACCTGATCCTCGCGGTGATCGCGAAGATCGGCACCGGCGGTGGTCAGGGCTACGTGCTGGAGTACCGCGGCAGCGCCATCGAGAAGCTGTCGATGGAGGCCCGAATGACCATCTGCAACATGTCGATCGAGGCGGGGGCGCGAGCCGGCATGATCGCTCCCGATGAGACCACCTTCGAGTTCCTCAGGGGCAGGCCCAATGCGCCGACCGGCGCCGACTGGGATGCCGCGGTGGCGTACTGGACCTCGCTGCGCACCGACGAGGACGCGCAGTTCGACGACGAGGTGCACATCGACGCGTCGTCGCTCAGCCCGTTCGTGACGTGGGGCACCAATCCCGGTCAGGGCGCGCCGCTGTCGGCCACGGTGCCCGATCCCGCCGATTTCGGTGACGAGTCGGCGTCGACGTCGGCGGCGAAGGCACTCGAGTACATGGACCTCACCCCGGGAATGCCGCTGCGCGACATAGCCGTCGACACGGTGTTCGTCGGGTCGTGCACCAACGGCCGGATCGAGGATCTGCGCGCGGTGGCCGAGATCCTCGACGGGCGCACCATCGCCGACGGCGTCCGGATGCTGGTGGTGCCCGGCTCGATGAGGGTGCGGGCACAGGCCGACGAAGAAGGTCTCGGCGAGATCTTCACCGCCGCAGGCGCCGAATGGCGGCAGGCGGGCTGCTCGATGTGCCTCGGGATGAACCCCGACCAGCTCGCGCCGGGGGAGCGATGCGCATCCACCTCCAACCGCAACTTCGAGGGCAGGCAGGGCAAGGGCGGCCGCACCCATCTCGTGTCGCCGGCGGTGGCCGCGGCCACCGCGCTCCGCGGCACACTTTCCTCGCCGGCAGATCTCTGACGACTCGCATTCGCTTCGTACACCAAGGAGTTGAGGTAATGGAACCCTTCATCACCCACACCGGTATCGGCGTCCCGCTGCGGCGCAGCAACATCGACACCGACCAGATCATCCCCGCCGTCTATCTCAAGCGGGTCACCCGGACAGGCTTCGAGGACGGACTCTTCGCGGGCTGGCGAACCGATCCCGACTTCATTCTCAATGCCGAACCGTGGAGCCACGGCTCGGTTCTGGTGGCGGGCCCCGACTTCGGCACCGGCTCGTCGCGCGAGCACGCCGTGTGGGCGCTGTCAGACTTCGGATTTCGTGTCGTCATCTCTTCCCGGTTCGCCGACATCTTCCGCGGGAACGCGGGCAAGGCCGGCCTGGTGGCCGCACAGGTGGAGCAGTCCGACGTCGAATTGCTCTGGAAGCGACTCGAGGAACAGCCCGGTCTGGAATTGACGGTCAGTCTTGCCGATAAGACGGTGACGGCGGGAGACCTCGTGGTGCCGTTGGCAATTGACGACTACACCAGATGGCGTCTGATGGAAGGTCTCGACGACATCGGCCTGACATTACGCCAGGTAGAAGCCATTTCTGAGTTCGAGTCGAGCCGCCCGTCGTGGAAGCCGGTCACTCTGCCATACTGAGCCGCGTCACCTTTTCGGCCTCTCGGCCGACCGCCCGGAACGTCCTAGAGCCCACACAGGATTCGACACACGTTCCGCTAATTGGCGTGGAAGATGGAACTTTTCGTGTTTGACGTTTACCGTGTGGTGTTAGCTGACCCGACAAGTGGGCCAGAACAGCTTGCGGAGGTTTTCCAATGAACAAAGCAGAGCTCATCGATGAGCTGACAAAGAAGCTCGACGCCGATCGCAAGACCGTCACCGAGGCGGTGGAGCAGGTCGTCGACACGATCGTCCGCGCGGTCCACAAGGGCGAGAGCGTCACCATCACCGGCTTCGGTGTGTTCGAGAAGCGCCGCCGCGCACCGCGCGTCGCCCGCAACCCGCGCACGGGCGAGACGGTGAAGGTCCGTGCGACCTCGGTCCCGGCCTTCCGTCCGGGCGCGCAGTTCAAGGCGGTCGTGTCCGGTAAGCAGAAGCTCACCGCGTCCGGCCCGGCGGTCAAGCGCGGCAGCGGAGCCGCTGCACCGGCGAAGAAGACCACCGCCGCCAAGAAGGCGGCACCGGCCAAGAAGACCACGGCGGCCAAGAAGACCACCGCCACAAAGGCGCCGGCGAAGAAGACCACCGCCGCCAAGAAGACGACGGCACCGGCCAAGAAGACCACGGCGGCCAAGAAGACCGCCCCGGCGAAGAAGACCACCGCCACAAAGGCGCCGGCGAAGAAGACCACCGCCGCCAAGAAGACGGCGGCACCGGCCAAGAAGACCACGGCGGCCAAGAAGACCGCCCCGGCGAAGAAGACGGCCGCCAAGAAGACGACTCGTCGCTGACCCGGCACCCAACCCCTCTCACCCCCCGACGGTCTTCCCCCGTCGGGGGGTGAGGTGTATTCGGGGACTCTTCGCGCACTGCGCTCAGGAGCCGACGCCGGTGTCCGTCCCGGGCAGTGGGCTGTCGATGTAGTCGGCACTGAGGAGTGTGCCGCCGCTGGTGCAGATCACCCAGATGCTGGCCTTCCGGGTGCGGGCAGCGGGCAGCGTGAGGTCGTCGCGCGCCGACCACCACTCCATCACCGGTGGAATCACCTTGCCCTGACTGCACACTGCGCGAATCACCCGACCCGGGCCCCCGCTCGTGCCGGCGAGTTCACGCAGTCGGTCGCGCGCCGCATCCGGATCGACCTTGTATGCCTCTTCCGACAGTGTCGGTTCCACTTGTATCGGCACCGCCAGTTCGGCGGCCGTGGGTTCGAGTGTCTGGACACAGCGTGTGCGGTCGGCGCTGTGCAGTTCGGTGACGCCGAAGGCGGTGAGCAGCGCGACAAGTGCTCGTGCCTGTTGGTCACCCGTCGAATCGAGTGGGCGCAGCCGGTCGTCGCCGGCGAAACCCGACCGACTGCCGGCGCGCGCGTGCCGAACCAGCAGCATGACGTCGAGATCCGCGCGGAGCCGGACGAACTCGCGGACGATGTCCTTGTCCTGCCGATAACTGAGCCGCGCGAGGCCCGCCTCGACACTCACCCACTCCATCACGTCGACCTCGTGGTTCGGCGCGAAATCACCGCCGACTGCGCGTGCCGACCAGTACCGGACATGCTTGCGGCCGTTGCCGACGTCGTAATGGACGTCACGCAGGTGACGGCCGAGATGCGCGTGATAGCCGGTCTCCTCGGCGATTTCGCGCACCGCCGTGGAGATCAGTGTTTCGCCGGACTCGATCTTGCCCTTGGGAAGGGTCCAGTCGTCGTAACGGGGGCGGTGGATGAGGCCGATCTCGACGTCACCGGCAGCGGTCAACCGCCACAGCACACCGCCGGCGGCCCAGATCGTCTTCGTCGTCTTCGACATCGGTGCCGATCCTAAGAGGTCGAGGTTACCGATCGGGTACCGGAATCGGTCACCGTGGTGTCAGGCGCCGGCATTGCGACGACGGTTGCGACGCATCATCTGCCGCTGGTGATCGCGCACCTCTTCCCCCGCAGCCGGAGACGCCAGCCACGTGCCGTCGGATTGCAGTACCCAACACCGTGTTCGGGGGTCGAGTGCCGAGGTGAAGATGTCGGCGAGTTCACCGGTCAACCGCTCGTCGCGCACACGGACCATCACCTCGACCCGACGGTCGAGATTCCGGTGCATCATGTCGGCGCTGCCGATCCAGTACTCGTCCTGCGCACCGAAGTGGAAGATCCGGGAGTGTTCGAGGAACTGCCCGAGAATCGACCGCACGTGAATGTTGTCACTGACCCCGGGCATCCCGGGCCGCAGCGCACAGATTCCGCGGACGACGATCTCGACCGGAACACCGTTCTGGGATGCCCGGTAGAGCGCGTCGATCACCTGCTCGTCGACAAGGGCGTTGGCCTTCAACTGCACCCGCGCTCGGCTGTCGCCGGCATGCCGCAACTCGATCTCACGATCGATCCGCTCGATGATCCCCGACCGAATGCCGTGCGGCGCCACCAGAATGTTGCGGTACTCCCGTTTGCGCGAATACCCGGTCAGCGTGTTGAACAGATCGGTGAGATCCGCGCCGACGTCGGGAGCGGCCGTCAACAGGCCGACGTCCTCGTAGAGTCGCGCGGTCTTGGGATTGTAGTTGCCCGTGCCGATGTGGCAGTAGCGACGGATCGTCGACCCTTCGCGGCGCACCACCAGACACGTCTTGCAGTGGGTTTTGAGTCCGACGAGGCCGTAGACGACGTGCACCCCGGCCTGCTCGAGTTGCCGGGCCCACTTGATGTTGGCCTGTTCGTCGAAGCGGGCCTTGATCTCCACCAGTGCGACAACCTGTTTGCCCGCCTCGGCCGCGTCGATCAGCGCGTTGACGATCGGGGAGTCGCCCGACGTGCGGTACAGGGTTTGTTTGATCGCGAGGACCTGCGGATCTGCGGCGGCCTGCTCGATGAAACGCTGGACGCTCGTGGAGAACGAGTCGTAGGGATGATGAACGAGCACATCGCCTTCGCGCAGTGTCGAGAAGACACTCTTCGGTGTCTCGCGTTCACCGAACGCCGGATGCGTTGCCGGCACGAAGGGCCGGTCCTTGAGGTGCGGGCGGTCGAGCGCGTTGACCTCGAACAGCGAGGACAGGTCCAGCAATCCGGGGACCTGAATGACGTCGGCGGGGTTGACGTCGAGTTCACGCAGCAACAGTTCGAGCATGTGGTCGCTCATGTCGTCGGCCACCTCGAGTCGCACCGGCGAGCCGAACCGACGCCGGGCCAACTCCCGCTCGAGTGCCTGCAACAAGTCCTCGTCGCGGTCCTCCTCGACCTCGAAGTCGGCGTTGCGGGTGATCCGGAACGCATGGTGCTCAACGATTTCCATGCCCGGGAACAGGTGCTCGAGATTGGCGGCGATCAACGTCTCCATCGGCAGGAAGAAGACCTCGTAGTGACCCTTGCTGTCGGGTTCGGAGGTGTGCGGCAGCAAGCGGTCGACGCGCACGAACCGGTTGACGTTGTCGGGCACCTTGACACGGGCGAAGTGTTCGCCACCCTCGTGTGCGTCCTTGACGGTGACCGCCAGGTTCAGGCTCAGCCCGCTGATGTACGGGAACGGGTGTGCCGGGTCCACGGCGAGTGGAGTCAGCACCGGGAATACCTCCTCGTGGAAGTACTCGACCATTCGGTGCTTCTGCCGGTCGGTCAGATCTGACCAGGAGACGACGTGAATTCCGTTGTCCGCCAAGGCTGGACGTACCGAATCGAGGAACACCCGGGCGTGCCGGTCGGCGAGGGTCTGGGTGCGGCCGGCGATGCGCAGCAACTGTTCACGCGGCGAGAGGCCGTCGGCGGAGCGCACCGACAGACCCGTCTCGTCACGACGTTTGAGCCCGGCGACGCGAACCATGAAGAACTCGTCGAGATTCGAGGCGAAGATGGCAAGGAACTTGGCGCGCTCGAGCAGCGGAATCGAGGTGTCCTCGGCGAGGGCCAGCACCCGTGAATTGAAGTCCAGCCAACTGAGTTCGCGATTGAGATACCGATCCTCGGGGAGGTCGGCCGATTCGTCCGGGGTCAGCGTGGCCGCCGGCGGCGCGCCGGGAATCGCTCCCACGGGTTGTGTGGTGGGTGCCGGAGGGGTGGCGGTGTCGTCGGCTGGGCTCACCCTGCCATCATGACGCATCGGCCTGGGTACCGACACCGGTGGCCGCGCCCGGCCGCCCCGCACCGGCCACCGAGATGGCTGCGATGCGTGTGCGTGGGCCCACGCCCAGTCGCATCGCCGCGCGCAGATCGTCCACGGTGTCGACGTCGGTGCGGACATCGGGCCATCGCGTGCCCTGCGGGTCGAGTTCGGTGGCACCGCCGTTGCGGTGCGCGGCAGCCGAATCCGTCCCGAAGCGGGGCAACTCGTCGATCGCGATGGGACGCAGCAACAGTGCGGTACCCGCACCGGAACGGTCGGCGACGATCGACTGTGTGTCGGGTGCCGCTGCTTCGATGATCTGCCGCAGACTGTGCGGTGCCGCGGCGGGCAGGTCCGCCTGGATCATCAGTGCCATACCGGCCACCGGCCAGAGCGCGCGCGCGTGCGCGGCCCCCTGCGCGTACGCGGCGTTGAGTCCGCCCCCGCTGATGTCCTCGGGTATCGGACGTGCACCGGCGCGCGCCGCGAGTTCGCGGACGGTTTCGTCCGGGCTGACCACGACGATCCGGTCGACGCCTGCCGCGAGGAGTGCGGCGATGGTGTCGGCGAGCATCGCGAGCACCAGTTCTGCGCGACCCGACGGTGGGCCGGGGATGACGGCCAGACGGGTCTTGGCGTCGCGGAGGTCTTTGACGGCGAGCACCGCGACCACGTCCGTCACAGCCACACCGCGTGCCTGCTGCGACGGGCGCGCCGAGTGGCTGGCGCTGCACGGCACGGTCATCTGTTCATGATGGCCCATCACGACCGGGTGGGTCGATCGGCGTGGGTTGTGGGTGCAAACGGCCGGAACGCGATGTGTCGCGAGTTACTGTGAGGAGGCCAACAGTTGGATCGGCGAAAGGATCGATGTGCGTGCGGTGGTGATGGGTGCCGGTTCGTGGGGTACGACGATCGCGAAGGTGCTGACCGACGCCGGGACCGAAACCGTCATCTGGGCGCGCCACAACGATGTGGCCGAGGAGATCAACGGCGAGCACACCAACGCCACGTACCTGCCCGGAATCACGCTGCCCACACAGATCACCGCGACGGCCGTGGCGGTGGATGCCTTGACCGGCGCGGACATCGTGGTGTGTGCGATACCGTCCCAGGCGCTGCGCGAGAATCTCGCGCAGTGGCGTGAGCACCTCCAACCCGACGCGTCGCTGATCTCACTGGCGAAGGGCATCGAGACGTCCACCCTGATGCGGATGAGCCAGGTCATCGCCGAGGTCACCGAGGTGTCCGGCGATCGGATCGCGGTGCTCTCCGGCCCCAACCTCGCCCGTGAGATTGCCGAGGGCCAGCCCGCGGCCACCGTGATCGCCTGCACCGACATCGACCGGGCCACGACGCTGCAGGGTGCCTTCAGGACCGGCTATTTCCGGCCGTACACCAACACCGACGTGATCGGCTGCGAGATCGGTGGCGCCGCCAAGAACGTCATCGCGCTCGCCTGCGGCATGGCAAGCGGTGTCGGATTCGGACAGAACACCCTCGCCACGATCATCACCCGCGGACTCGCCGAGGTCATCCGGCTGGGCACCGCGATGGGTGCCGAGATCGAAACGATGGCCGGTCTCGCCGGAATCGGCGACCTGGTGGCCACCTGCTCGTCGCCGCTGTCACGCAACCGCACTTTCGGGGCGCGGCTCGGGGAGGGCGCCACTCTGGAGGAGGCACAGGCGGCAACCAACGGCCAGGTGGCCGAGGGAGTCAAGTCGTGCACGTCGGTACGTGCGCTGGCCGAAAAGCACCACGTCGAGATGCCACTCACCGAGGCGGTCGACAAGGTCTGCCACTCCGGCCTGTCGGTGTCCGACGCGATCAGCTCACTGCTGGGGCGCCGGTCCAAGCCCGAGGTCTACCGGGACTGACCCGTCCGGACCGGGTCAGCCAAAATCGAGCGGCCCGCGCGGCAGGGTGCGTTCGATGACTGCCGAGACGTCGGTGATCGGTCCGTTGCCGGCGTTGGCCGGAACCCAGATCGCCACGTAGGGACGATGATCCACGCACACGAAGGCCTGTCCGCTGCCTTCGACCGAATCGGTGATGAACCATTGCACCGGGTTGACCACCTGCAGGTTGCTGGTGGCCGACAGATCCGACGGACGCGACACCCCGCACCGTACGATCACCGGACCGCCGTCGCCGGCGGCGGACCACGTGGCCTGATTCCCGGACACCTTCTTCTGCCCGAAACCCTCGAACGACGCCGGCAACGCAGCGAGGAACTTGCCGCATTCCGGAGCGGCCGAGGACTCGGTGGCATACGAATCGACCGGGGTGGTCGGGGTGTCGGGACGCATCGCCGCGAACACGATGAACCCGACGATCACCATCACCGGGATCGTGACCAGGGTTGCGATCAGTGCCGGGCTGAGCCGGGGCCCGGTGTCGTAATCGGCGTGATCGCCCGCTGCCGACTCGGGATCGTTCTGATCGTTGTCGTCACGATCGTGCTGATCGTCGGGGCCGGATGAGGTCACGACGAACACCCTAGGACATCGGGCATCCGGGCCGTCGACGGTGTCAACGGGCGATCAGTGACCGGCCGTGACCACCGGGCAGGTGAGGGTGCGGGTGATGCCGTCGACCTTCTGGATCTGCGGGACCACGTCGTCGGTGAGATGTGTGGCGTCGGCGGCCTCGACGCGGACGATGACGTCATAAGGTCCGCTGACCTCTTCGGATGAGGCGACGCCCGAGATCTCCGCAATGGTCGCCGCCGCCAACGCGGCCCGTCCGACCTCGGTCTGGATCAGTATGTATGCCTGAACCACGGCCATCCTCTCGTGTCTGCCTCATCGCGTGCCGGGCTGTCGGCGCCACGTCGGTGCCGCCCGACTCGCGTCGTGCCGCGCACCCGGCCCCGGTGAACCGGCGCCGTCGAGAGGCGACGTGGTTACTCGGGAAACCAATACACTGTGGCACACATTGTCACCGACAACCGGGTGCGAGCGCGACTCAGGGCGAGCGAGGGAGCTGATTTGGCCACCGGCGACGAGGTCGGGACGGAGCGCACGACGGCCGAATGGCCCGGCGGCACCGTCGGTGATCTGGGCGAACGACGAATGATTGCGCTGTTCACCGCCGCCGCCGGCGGCGAGGACGATGCGCGCGGCGACATCGTGATCGGCTCCGGCGACGACGCAGCGGTCTTCGACGCCGCCGGTCCCACGGTCATCAGCACCGACACCGCCGTCGAGGGACGCCACTTCCGGTTCGACTGGTCCTCACCGCAGCAGGTCGGGGCCCGGGTGGTGGTGCAAAGTGCCGCCGACATCGCTGCGATGGGTGCCCGCACCGTCGGTGTGGTGGTGTCGATCGGCTGCCCGTCGAGCACCCCGGCGCAGACCGTTCTCGATCTCAACGCGGGCATCGTCGGTGCCGCGCACCGTCTCGGCGCCCGGGTGCTCGGCGGCGACCTGGTGGAGGCCGGCGAGATGGTGCTCACCGTCACCTCGGTCGGCGCGCTCGACGGGCTGGAGCCGGTGGCCCTCGGCGGCGCCCGGTCCGGAGACGTGGTGGCCGTCAGCGGTCCGTTGGGTGCGGGTGCGGCAGGTCTGGCGGTGCTCGAGGCGGCCGAGCGCCGGGGGCCGTCGGCGGGTGCCGACCTGCTCGACCGCCACGCCGAGGTCGTCGCCGCCCATCGGTTGCCCGATCCGGACCTCGGCGCCGGTCCCGTCGCGGCCCGTGCCGGGGCGCACGCGATGACCGACATCTCCGACGGCCTCGTCGAAGAACTGCTCACCGTGGCGGCCGCGTCGCGGGTGCTGCTGTCGGTGGATTCCGCGGCGGTGCCGCGCACGCCCGCCACCGGTCGGGCGGCAGCCGAGCTCGGCGCCGACGAACGCCGGTGGGCTCTCACCGGCGGTGAGGATCACCACCTGCTCGCGACCTTCGCGCCAACCGGGCCGCCGCCGGGGTGGACGGTGATCGGCGAGGTCGGGGCCGGCACGCGGCCCGGTGGTGAGGTGTGGGTCGACGGAACACCCTTGGCCGGACTGTCCGGTTGGCAGTCGTTCGGGCGGCCGGTCGACGAGGGCGGCGGGGCATCCTGATTAGATCGACGCATGGCGATCTACGCTCTGGGCGACCGTGAACCCGTGCTCGGGCGCGATGTCTACGTCCACCCCGATGCCACCGTGATCGGCGCGGTCACCCTCGGCGACGGAGCGTCGGTGTGGCCGGGTGCGGTGCTGCGCGGTGATTACGGCACCATCACCATCGGCCGTTGCACGAACATCCAGGACGGCACCGTGATCCACTGCACGCCGATCGATCCGACCGTGATCGGTACCGGATGCGTGGTGGGCCACAACGCCCACATCGAGGGGTCGACGATCGGTGACGACTGCCTGATCGCGTCGGGGGCGGTGGTGCTCAACGGGTCCCGAGTGGGTGACGGCGCCGTGGTGGGGGCCGGCGCGGTGGTGCCGTTCGGGTTCGAGGTGCCCGCCCGCCGGATGGCGCTCGGGGTGCCCGCACGGATTCGCGAGGGGTTCGAGGTCACGTCGGGACATGTCGACCTCAACGTGGAGATGTACCACCAGAATGCGTTGCACTACCGTGCGGAACTGCGGAGGCTCGATTGACCTCCGGACCACGACCGCTCGCCGAACTCGTCGACGCCGGGTGGGCGCAGGCGCTGGGGCCGGTGGCCGACAACGTGGCCGAGATGGGACAGTTCCTGCGCGCCGAGGTCGCCGCGGGCCGCGGCTACCTGCCCGCCGGAAAGAACGTGCTGCGCGCCTTCACCCAGCCCTTCGACGACGTGCGGGTGCTCATCGTCGGGCAGGATCCGTATCCCACCCCCGGTCACGCTGTGGGACTGAGTTTCTCGGTGTCGCCGGAGGTGTCGCCGATTCCGCGTTCGCTGACCAACATCTACACCGAATACTGCGCCGATCTCGGCTACCCGATGCCTACCACCGGCGATCTCACGCCGTGGGCAAGGGCGGGAGTGCTGCTGCTCAACAGGGTGCTCACGGTGACGCCGGGACAACCGGCATCTCATCGCGGCAAGGGTTGGGAGGCAGTGACCGAGTGCGCGATTCGCGCGCTCGCCGACCGCGACGAGCCGCTCGTGGCGATCCTGTGGGGACGTGACGCGGCGGGACTGCAGAAATGGATGCCCGACGTGCCCGCCGTCGTCTCCGCCCACCCGTCGCCGTTGTCGGCGAGTCGGGGCTTCTTCGGCTCGAGACCGTTCAGCCGGGCCAATACCGAGCTCGAGGATCTCGGCGGCGAACCGGTGGACTGGCGCCTGCCGTAGCGAGCCGTCTTTCCGGGATCACCGTCGTGCGCCGGTCACCCCCGCTCGCGGGCGGCCACGAAGTCGGGTGCGCGCTTCCCGATGAAGGCATCGACCCCTTCCATGCCCTCGGCAGTGCCGCTGGCCAGGGAGATCGCCGCGGCCTCGGCGGCCAGCTGATCCCGCAGTGTCGTCGTCGCCGACCGCGACAGCAGTGCACGGGTGGCGGTGATGCCGGCACGTGGCCCGGCGGCGAGCGTGCGGGCGACGTCGATCGCGGCCGTGTCGATCTCGTCGTCGGTGACCAGCCGGGACAGGATGCCCCATTCGAGTGCCTCTTCGGCTCCGATGATGCGGTCGGTGAGGATGATCTCGCGGGCACGTGCCGTACCCACCACCCGGGGCAGTGTCCATGTCATGCCGCCGTCGGGGGACAGGCCGATGCCCAGGTAGGCCGGCCGCAGCTTGGTGGACGGACCGCCCACGGAGACGTCGGCGTGCAGCACCAGACTCAGGCCGGCACCGGCGGCCCAGCCCTTGACCGCGGCGACGACGGGTCGTTCGGCTTCGAGCAATGCGGTGACGAACGAGTGAAACGTATCGGCCAGCTCACGCAGGAATGCCGGCCGGTGCGGCGCGTCGGCGAAGTCGCGGACGTTACCGCCCGCGCAGAAGTTGCGCCCCGACCCGGTGAGCAGGATCGCGCCGGCGTCGCGCTGACCGCAGGCGATCTCACGCAGCGCCGCCGTCCCGGACGCCAGTGCCCCGGCGTCGAGTGCGGATCCGGACGCGGCGTCGGAGACCGCGATGATGAGCAGGGAGCCTTGCCGGGTCACCCCGGGCGTCGTGACGGAGGTCATTGCGACACCCTAGTCGGCGCACACGAAAGACCCGACCCCGGCCCCGAGCGTGCGCTCGGTCGGGATCGGGTCGTGGTGCCCGGCGGTCAGGCCGAAGCGGTCTTACCGGCCTTCAGGCAGGAGGTGCAGACGTTCTTGCGGCGGCGATTGCCCGGGGCAACCTCGACGCGCACCGACTGGATGTTCGGGTTCCAGCGGCGATTGGTACGGCGGTGCGAGTGCGAAACGGACTTGCCGAAGCCCGGACCCTTGCCGCAGACGTCACAGACGGCAGCCATTGTCGAACTCCCTTGGTAGATGGAAATGTCTTCTGGGTTACGCCACGCCGCTCGCCGGACACCGCGACGCGGTGACAACGGCAGCAAGGCAACCCTGCAAGGATAGCGTTTGCCGGTGTCCACGGCCAAATCCCGACCTGTCGTTGCCGCCGAGTAATCTCGAACACACCTCGTGGCGGCCGCTCGACCGCCGGTGGATCTGAGCGAAAGGGGTCTGCGTATGGCGGCGCCCGGCACCGGGGTGGCACACGTGATGAACCCCCAGTTGCTGCGCGATTGGGCGCACGCCTGCGTGGACGGTCTCGAACTCGTGCGCGGCGAGATCAACGACCTCAACGTCTTTCCGATTCCCGACTCCGACACCGGCAGCAACATGGTCGCCACGATGCGCGCGGTGGTCGAGGCCCTCGACACCGTCCCGGCCCACGCCGACGCGGCGATGCTCGCGCGCGCGATGGCCGATGCCGCCGTGACCAACGCGCGTGGCAATTCCGGCATCATCATGTCGCAGGTCCTCGTCGGCGTCGCCGACGCGTGTGAACTGGCCGTCGGCAACGCGGCCATGACGTTCTCCCAGTTCGCCATCTCCGGTCTGCGCCTGGGGTCGCTGGCCGCAACCAGGGCGGTGAGCGATCCGCGGGAGGGCACCGTGCTCACCGTGCTCCGCGTGGCCGCGGAGACCGCGGCCGCGCACGCCGACGATCAACCCGCCGACCTCGCACGGACAATCGCCGACGAGGCGGCTGATGCGCTCGAACGCACGCCGGAGCAGTTGCCCGAACTTGCGTCGGCCGGCGTGGTGGACGCCGGCGGGCGCGGACTGCTGGTGATGCTCGACGCGATGGTCGGGGTGTTGACCGGCGTCACGCATCGCCGGCGTCGCTACCGCGGCATCCTGTCCGGCGGCGGCCACACCCGACTGCCCGACGAGGACAACTGCGACGACCCCGGTGACATGGATTTCGAGGTGATGTATCTGCTCTCCGAAGCCGCCGGCGACAGCATCGCGCACCTGAGGAGCCGGCTCGACGATCTCGGCGACGCCGTCGTGATCGTCGGTGACGGGTCGCCCGTCGGCGAGCGCTTCTCCGTGCACGTACACACCTGTGAACCCGGTGCTGCCGTGGAGGCGGGTATCGGTGTGGGCGTGATCACCGACATCCGGATAACCTGCTTCGCCCTCGATTCCATACGAGCGCAAGCGAATTCGACGGAACCGCCGCCGCGGCACAGACGTGCGGTGGTGGCCGTGGTGCGTGGCGACGGCGCCGCGGAACTCTTCGCCGACGCCGGGGCGGCCGTGCTGCGCGCCGACGCGGGCTTGACCCCGGCGGCGCTGGCCGAGGCCATTCGCGCCACGGATTCGGCGCACGTCGTGGTGATGGCCAACGGGGCGCTGACCTCACAGGATCTGGTGACCGTTGCCGCACAGGTGCGCTCGGCGCAGCGCTCGGTGGTGTCGCTGCCGACCTCGTCGATGGCGCAGTGCCTGGCCGCCCTCGCGGTGCACGATCCGTCCGAACCGGCCGACGCCGACGCCTACGCGATGGCCGAGGCGGCGGCAGGAGCGCGGTGGGGATCGTTGCAGGTCGCCCACGAGAAGATCATGACCCTGGCGGGCACCTCCGAGGTCGGGGACATCCTGGGCCTGATCGGTTCGGACGTGCTGGTGATCGCGCCCGATCAGACCACCGCGATGGTGTCACTGGTGGATCTGATGCTCGCCACCGGCGGCGAGATGGTCACCGCGCTCACCGGCGCGAACGTCGACGCGGCAGCAGTACAGGCGCTCGACGAGCACATGCACCGCACCTACCCCGGCGTGGAACTGGCGGTCTACGAGACGGGGCAGGCCGACGACCTCGTTCAGCTGGGTATCGAATAGTGGTCGCGCTGTCGGACCCGCTCGTCGATGTGTTACCACCGGTGGCGGCCGCCGGACTGGCGTCACTGGGGGTGTCGACAGTGGGCGAACTGTTGCGGTACGCGCCCCGGCGGTACCTGCGGCACGGGCAGGCGTCCCCGGAAGAAACGCTCGTCGCGGGGGAATGGATCACCGTGGTGGGGCGGATCACCCGCGCCGACATGATCAGGATGCGTAAACGCTCCGGCAGTTTCCTGAAGGTCACCGTCTCCGACGGCAACCGCACCTACGACGTCACCTTCTTCAACCCACGCGCCATCAGGCGTGCGCTGACGCCCGGCGCCCGGGTGATGGTGGCCGGGACGGTGAAGTTCTACCATCAGCAGCCGCAGCTCACCCATCCCGAATGGGTGGTGCTCCCCGACGGCGACGTCGAGGTGGACCGGGTGGTGGGATCGGCGATGCTGGCCGAGATGTACGAACTCGAGGCCGAGATCACCGGGGCGAAGAGAACTCCCGAAGCCACGCGGCTCTCGGTGAGCTTCGATCGCGCGATCATTCCCATCTACCCGGCCAACCGGGAGATCCAGACCTGGGACATCTGGGGAACCATCCGACGCCTCCTCGACCAACTTCCGCCGCTGGCGGATCCGCTCACCGACGAGCAGCGGCATGCCCGCGGACTCGTCGGACTGCAGACCGCGATCGAATCGATCCACCTTCCCGACACCGAGGAGCAGATCGAGGCCGCTCGCACGCGACTGCGATTCGACGAGGCACTCGCGATTCAGGTGGTGCTGGCCCAGCGCAGGCTCGCCGGTCGTGCCGAGAACGCTCCGCGGTGCCCGCACGTGGCCGGAGGGCTCGAAGACCGTCTGCTGCAGCGATTACCGTTCTCGCTCACCGACGGTCAACGTGCCGTGGGTGTCGAGATCGGCGACGACCTCGACGCCACCGTGCCCATGAGTCGGCTGCTGCAGGGTGAGGTGGGTTCGGGTAAGACCCTCGTGTCGCTGCTCGCGATGCTGCGGGTGGTGGACAACGGTCATCAGTGCGCGATTCTCGCACCCACCGAAGTCCTTGCCGCGCAGCATCATCGAACGATCCGAACCATGCTCGGCGACCTCGGTACGGTGGGCGAGCTCGGCGCCGCCGACGGCGCGACCGGTGTTGCTCTGCTCACCGGATCGATGAAGACCAAGGGCAAACGAGAAACCCTGCTCGATGTGGTGACCGGCAAGGCGGGAATCGTGATCGGCACGCATGCTCTGCTCGAGGAGAACGTCGAGTTCTTCGACCTGGGCATGGTGGTGGTCGACGAACAGCACCGCTTCGGTGTCGAACAACGCGACGTACTGCGTGGCCGTGGCCGCGGCGACACCTCACCCCACTTCCTGGTGATGACCGCCACGCCGATCCCGCGGACGGTGGCGATGACCGCATTCGGCGACCTCGACACGTCGGTGCTCACCGAACTGCCGCGCGGCCGTCAGCCGATCACCACCCGCGTGGTGTCGTCGAAGAACGCTCGTTGGGTCGAACGGACGTGGCGCCGCGCCGCCGAGGAGGTCGACGCCGGACGACAGGTCTATGTGGTGTGTTCGCGTATCGGCGATACCGAACCACCCTCCCGCAGAAAGACTTCCGACGACGGGCCACCGGCCCCGGAGACCACATCGCTGCTCGACCAGTACGCCGAACTGGTCGCCGGACCGCTCGGCGCGTACCGCGTGGAGATGCTGCACGGCAGGATGCCCGGCGACGAGAAGAACGCAATCATGGACGCTTTCGGGCGCGGCGAGATCGACGTCCTGGTGTCCACCACCGTCATCGAGGTGGGCGTCGACGTGCCCAACGCGTCGATGATGGTCATCGTCGACGCCGACCGGTTCGGCGTCAGCCAGCTCCATCAGTTGCGTGGCCGCGTGGGCCGCGGCAGCCACCCCGGCCTGTGCCTGCTGATGACGGCGATGCCCGAGATCTCGCAGGCCGCGGCGCGCTTGACGGCCGTCGAATCGTCCACCGACGGATTCGAGTTGGCGCGCGTCGATCTGTTGCAGCGCCGCGAGGGAGATCTGCTGGGTTCGCTGCAGTCCGGTGGGGTGTCGTCGCTGCAGTACCTGTCGCTGCTCGACGACGCCGACGTCATCGCCGATGCGCGTGAGCTCGCCGAACGGATCGTCGACGAGGACATCACGCTGGTCGATCACCGGCCCGTCGCCGACCTCGTCGACTCCATTCTCGTGCCGCGCAAGGTGCGTTACCTCGACAAGTCCTGACGCCGGCGCAAGTCCCGACGTGTGCGCGGAACCCGTCGCGATGCCGCCGCGTCGGACTGTTCGGGCCACGAATGGGGGAGCGATGCTCGCGGAGACATGTCGGGTGCTGCGCTACCGGCTTCGTGGTCGATGGCATCACCGGTCGCGCAGCGAGTGGCCGCTGCGTCGGTGGCTGGTGGTCACGGCGGGCGTGGCCACCGCGGTCGGGGTGGCGGGCGGCACGCTGCGTGATGCGCGGCCCGCCGATCACACGCACCTGGCTGCGCTCGCCGCCTCGACCCTGCGCGTCCTGGTGACGGTGCCGGTGGTCGACGGGCGGCACCGCCGCGACGACTACGAGCGCACGGCCTTCGGCTCACCGTGGACCGACGCGACCGATGTCGCCGACTCCGACAACGGCTGCGACACCCGAAACGACATCCTGACCCGCGACCTCTCCGACACCCGATCGGGTCCGGTGGCCAGTTGTCCGCACGCCGTGCTCGCCGGTGAACTGCGCAGCCCTTACACCGGTGCGGTGGTGATCTTCCGCCGCGACCGGCGTGCCACCGCGATCCAGATCGACCACATCGTCCCGCTCGCCTTCGCCTGGGACATGGGCGCTTTCGCGTGGCCACCAGCCCGGCGGGCCGACCTCGCCAACGATCCGGCCAACCTCGTCGCCGTCGACGGGGATTCCAATCAGGACAAGAGTGACAGCGAGCCGGGGCGCTGGATGCCGCCCAATACCGGATTCCACTGCCAGTACGCCATTCAGTTCGTCGACGTGCTCACGGCATACGGCCTGCAGGTGGATCGCTCGTCTCGCGACGTGCTGACGCGGGCCCTGCAGCAATGCTGACGACACAATGCTGACGACTCAGGGACTTGGGTGCCGCACCGCCACGGACGTAGGCTGGTCCGGATGCCCGTCGTGCATGCGAAGTGGAGGTTCCAGATGAGCGCACCCACCGTTCCCCCGTCCGTCGATCGCCCAGCAGGCGCCGACACCGAACAGGTGGTCCACGACCTGGCCAAGGCCGCCCGTTCGGCCTCGCGCACGCTGTCGCGGATGTCCGCGGCAGCCAAGAACGAGGCGCTGCTGGCCGCTGCCGACGCCGTCGAGGCGGGGACCGAGTCGATCCTCGCTGCCAATGCCGACGACATCGCACGCGCCGAGGCCGCGGGTATCGAGGCCAGCCTTCTCGACCGGCTGCGACTGACGCCCGAACGGGTGGTCGGCATCGCCAACGGCCTGCGCCAGGTGGCCGCGCTGCCCGACCCCATCGGAGAACTCGTCTCCGGCAAGACCCTGCCCAACGGGCTGCGGCTGCGGCAGGTGCGGGTGCCCCTCGGGGTGGTCGGCATCGTCTACGAGGCGCGCCCCAACGTGACCGTCGACGCCTTCGGCATCGCATTCAAGTCCGGAAACGCGGTGCTGCTGCGCGGTTCGTCGTCGGCGGCGTCGTCGAACGCCGAACTGGTCCGCATTCTTCGCGAGGTACTCGGCGCGCGTGGCGTGCCCGTCGACGTGGTCGCGCTGCTGCCCACCGACGATCGCTCCAGCGTCACCGCGCTCATCCGCGCACGCGGCCTCGTCGACGTGGTGATCCCGCGCGGAGGAGCCGGCCTGATCAGCGCTGTGGTCGCCGACGCCACCGTCCCCACCATCGAGACCGGCACCGGCAACTGCCACATCTACGTGCACGCGCTCGCCGACATCGACGTCGCCACCCGCATCGTGCTCAACGCCAAGACCCGGCGGCCCAGCGTGTGCAACGCCGCCGAAACCGTCCTCGTCGACAAGGCGATCGCCGCCGACGCGGTGCCCAAGATCAGTCAGGCCCTGCAGGCGCAGGGTGTGGTGATCCACGGCGACGAACCCGGAATGGAACCGGCCACCGAAGCCGACTGGGCCGAGGAGTACCTGTCCATGGACATCGCGATGAAGGTGGTCGACGGTCTCGACGCCGCCGTCGCGCACATCGACACCTACGGCACCGGCCACACCGAGGCCATCGTCACCACCGACCTGCGCGCGGCCGAGGAGTTCACCGACCGCGTGGACGCGGCGGCCGTCATGGTCAACGCGTCGACCGCGTTCACCGACGGTGAGCAGTTCGGTTTCGGTGCCGAGATCGGCATCTCCACCCAGAAGCTGCATGCCCGGGGGCCCATGGGGCTCACCGAGCTGACCTCGACCAAGTGGCTGGCCTGGGGCGACGGCCAGATCCGTCCCGCGTGAGCGTCGACGCCGCGGGCACACCGCCCATCGTGCCGTCGTTCACCGGTGTGCCCGACGTGGTGGACCGGCTGCGCGCCACCGGGTACCTGCCCGACGACGCCACCGCCACCGCCACGTTTCTCGCTGATCGCCTCGGCAAACCGCTGCTGGTGGAGGGACCCGCCGGAGTGGGCAAGACCGAACTCGCGCGGGCGATCGCCGCGGCCACCGACGCGGAGCTGGTCCGGTTGCAGTGCTACGAGGGTATCGACGAGGCCCGGGCACTCTACGAGTGGAATCACGCCAAGCAGATCCTGCACATCCAGGCCACCGGCACGCGCGACTGGGCCGACGCCAAGACCGACATCTTCTCCGACGAGTTCCTGCTCCCGCGCCCGCTGTTGACCGCCATCACCCGCGAGGGACCGGCGGTGCTGCTCGTCGACGAGGTGGACAAGGCCGACGTCGACGTCGAGGGCCTGCTGCTGGAGGTGCTCAGTGACTTCGCCATCACGATCCCCGAGATGGGCACCGTGGTGGCCACCCGCCGGCCCGTGGTGATCCTGACGTCCAACGCGACGCGGGAACTGTCCGAGGCACTCAAGCGGCGTTGCCTGTACCTCTACATCGATTTCCCCGACGCCGCGCGTGAGAAGGAGATTCTCGCCTCGCGGGTGCCCGCGTTGCCCGACAAACTCAGCGCGGAACTGGTGCGCATCGTGGGTGTGCTGCGCACCCTCGACATCCGCAAGAAACCGTCGGTCGCCGAGACCATCGACTGGGCCAACACCCTGCTCGCACTCGGTGCCGGCGACAGCGGTGGACGGTCGGGACGTCTCGACGAGGGACTGATCGCCCGCACGCTGGGCGTGGTCCTCAAACACCGGCCCGACCTCAAGACGGCGGTCAAAGAACTCAAGCTCGGCTGATGGCCGCCGACGCCGGCGGCCCCGGCACCATCCCGTTGGTCGCGCACCTGACCGACTTCGTCGACGAACTGCGCCGCCGTGGGATCGTGGTCGGGCCGTCGGCGCTGATCGATGCCGCCCGCGCGGTCGAGGTGCTCGATCTGCTCGACCGGTCGAGCCTCCGTGAGGGTCTGGCCGCGACCCTGCTCGACGATCACCTCCACCGTGACACGTTCGATCGCCTCTTCGATCTGTGGTTTCCGGTGGCGATCGGGGCGCGCACCGGCGGCGACGGGCTGCCCCGCGGTGACGACGGCGAGATCGACATGTCGGCGCTCCGCGACATGCTTGCCGCGCTGTTGGCCGACGACTCGGCCGACAGCGATGGAAGACTGTCACGTGCGGTGGCGCAGGTGGTCGACGAACTCGGTCGCTATCAGTCGAGTAGGGGCGAGGCGTTCTCCGCCTACCAGGCGCTGTCGAGCGTCGACCCGCAAACGCTCATCGCCCGGATCGCCGCGGCCATGGCCGGCGGGAGCGGTGACGACCTGCGGGTGGGCGCCGACCCGACGTACCGGCGTGCCGCGCGCGAACGAGCCGGGCGGTTACGCACCGCGATCGAGGTCGAAACCCAGCGTCGGATGGCCGACCGTAACGGTCGTGACCGCGTCGGCGACTACGCCGTGCCGAAGTTGCCCGAGAACATCAAGTTCCTTTCCGCGGGAGCCAGGGATCTCGCCGAGATCCGGCGCACCATCGCCCCCCTCGCGAGGTTGCTGGCGTCGCGGCTCGAGGTGCGGCGGCGGCGGGCACACCGCGGCTCGGTGGACGTCCGTGCGACATTACGGGCGTCGATGTCCACCGGTGGGGTGCCCATCGAACTCAAGACGCGCGCACCGCGCCCCGGCAGACCGGAACTGATCATCATCTGCGACGTGTCGGGCTCGGTGTCGGGATTCTCCCAGTTCACTTTGCAACTCGTCTACGCCCTGCGTCAGCAGTTCTCCAAGGTCCGCGTGTTCGCGTTCGTCGACAGCGTCGACGAGGTGACCGATCACTTCGACTCCGGCGGCGACGACGGATTCGGCGGCGCCGACGTCGGGGCGGCGATGCACCGGATGCTGACCGGGGCGCGGCTGGTCACCCGCGACGGACACTCCGATTACGGTCACATGCTGCGCGGCTTCGTCGAGCAATACGCCGACTCGCTGACCCATCGCGGCGCACTCCTGATACTCGGTGACGCCCGCAACAACTATCACGACCCGCAGCTCGGTGCGTTGCGCGATCTCACCGAGCGGGCCCGTCACGCCTACTGGCTCAACCCGGAGGAACAAATCCTCTGGGGGAGCGGCGATTCGATTGCCGCCGACTACGCCGACGTCATCGACATGTTCGAATGCCGTAACGCCGCGCAATTGTCGGAGGTCATCGCCGACCTGCTCCCGGTGTGACCGACCGCGTAAACTCACTCGTCATGTCAGCAGAGCGTCCGCGCGCACGCAGGATCGGCGTGATGGGCGGGACGTTCGATCCCATCCACAACGGCCACCTCGTCGCGGCCAGCGAGGTGGCTTATCGGTTTTCGCTCGACGAGGTCATCTTCGTTCCCACCGGGCGTCCCTGGCAGAAACTCTCCGACGCCGAGCCCGCCGAGCCGGGCACCCCGACCCGTTCGCACGATGGCGGCGCCAACGACCGCACACGCCAGGTCAGTCCCGCCGAGGATCGCTACCTCATGACGGTGATCGCCACCGCGTCCAATCCCCGCTTCAGTGTGAGCCGCGTCGACATCGACCGCGAGGGATTCACCTACACCGTCGACACGCTGCGTGATCTGCGTGGCATCCTGCCCGACGCGGACCTGTTCTTCATCACCGGCGCCGACGCTCTGGAATCGATCCTGTCGTGGCAGGACTGGGAGGAACTGTTCGAACTGGCCACCTTCGTCGGGGTGAGCAGACCCGGATACGAACTCAATGCCAGCCACCTGGCCACCCACCTGTCGACGTTGCCGCCCGATACGCTGCACCTGATGGAGATACCCGCGCTCGCGATCTCGTCCACCGACTGCCGCAGCCGGGCGGCCGGCGGGCGCCCGGTGTGGTACCTGGTGCCGGACGGGGTGGTGCAGTACATCGCCAAACGACGGCTGTATCGCCGGCCGAAGGTCGATTCACCCGGGGTGTCGGCACCCTGAGAGCCGGAGTGCGCCCGGTGAACCGCGCACAAGCCACTGACCAGAGACTCCGGACCGCGAACCCGCGGGCCGAATCAGAAGGGGACACGCGTGACAGCATCAGCCGAATCACTGGCGATGGCCAGGGTGGCGGTGGCCGCGGCAGAAGACAAGGTCGCCGAGAACGTGACGGTGATCGACGTGTCGGAGCAACTGGTCATCACCGACCTGTTCGTGATCGCGTCCGCCGACAACGAACGGCAGGTCAATTCGATCACCGACGAGATCGAGGACAAGATGCGTGACGCGGGTTACAAGCCGGTACGCCGCGAGGGCACGCGCGAGGGCCGCTGGGCGCTGCTGGACTACATCGACATCGTCGTGCACGTGCAGCACGCCGACGAGCGTGCCTATTACGCGCTCGACCGGCTGTGGCAGGACTGTCCGGTAATCGACGTGGAGGCACAGGCGTGAGCGGACAACCCGACGACCACGACACCGCGGTCGAGCGGCTGACCCCCGTGGTGCGACGGCTGATTCTGCTGCGGCACGGGCAAACCGAGTACAACGCGACCAGCCGCATGCAGGGCCAGCTCGACACCGACCTGTCCGAACTTGGTGTGCGGCAAGCGAAGTCGGCCGCGAGCGCGCTGGTCGAACGGGATCCGCTGCTGATCCGGTCGTCGGATCTGCGTCGCGCCGCCGACACCGCCGCCGCCCTGTCGATCGTCACCGGACTGCCGGTGGACACCGACCGGCGGCTGCGCGAGACGCATCTGGGCCAGTGGCAGGGCATGACCCACCTCGAGGTGGACGCGATCATGCCCGGTGCACGCGCGCAGTGGCGTGACGATGCCACGTGGCGTCCGCCGGGCGGCGAGAGCCGCGTGGACGTGGCCGCCCGCGCCACCCCGGTGGTCGACGAACTCGTTGCCGGGCTGCCCGAGTGGGGAAGTGGTGAGCGGTCGGAATCACCCGTGGTGCTGGTGGCGCACGGCGGCGTGATCGCCGCGATGACCGCGTCGCTGCTCGGGTTGCCGGAGGGGAGTTGGCCGGTGTTCGGCGGCCTCGCCAACACCAGCTGGGTGCAGCTGTCGGGTCACGGTGTGCGCGGTGCGCGGCCCCGCTGGCGGCTGGACGTGTGGAACGCGTCGGCCGAGGTGGCCGACGCGTCCGTCTTGTGAGTGCCGTCTGTGAGCGCCGTCCGGTGAGTGTCCGCCGATGAGCACGCCCCCCGGAGCCGGCGACACCCTGCTGGTGCTCTCGGATTCGCTGGCCTACTTCGGTCCGCGCGGCGGGTTGCCCGCCGACGACCCGCGGATCTGGCCCAACCTGCTCGGTGAGCGCTGTGGGCTGCCCGTCGCGCTGTTCGGCCGGATCGGCTGGACCAGCCGCGACGTGTGGTGGGCCATGACCCAGGACCCCAACATCTGGGCGGCGGTGCCGCACGCCCGGCTCGTGGTGCTGGCGTTCGGCGGCATGGACAGTCTGCCGTCGCCGCTACCCACGGCGCTGCGTGAGGAGATCCGGTACGTGCGGCCGCCGCAGCTGCGGCAGGCGGTGCGGTCGGCGTATCAGTGGGTCCAGCCGAGGGCGGCGAAAGTGGGCTGGCCGCTGGCGCTGCCGCCCGCGGTCACGGTGGACTACCTGGAGAAGATCCGCGCTGCGTTGCACCAGCTACGACCCGACCTGCCGCTGGTGATGTGTCTGCCGCCGACCCACCGCAGCCCCTACTACGGCTTCGTGCACACCGGGCGGGTGCCGACGACGGCCGCCATGACCCGGTGGGCCGACGGCCGTGGGGTGCCCCGGGCAGATCTGTATCCGCCCACCCGCGATGCCTTTTCCGATCCGGCTCAGGAGATGAACCCCGACGGCATCCACTGGGGATTCGAGTGCCATCGGCGGGTGGCCCAGGTGGTCGCGCAGCCGGTGATGCGGGCGCTGTCGGCATCGGGCGACTGACGGGGGTGTCCACCGGCTAACGTGGACCGCGTGCCAGTCGTCGTCGTCACCGATTCCTCCGCCCGGCTCCCCACCGCGGTGGCCGATCGATACGGGATCATCCAGGTGCCGTTACACCTGACCATCGGCGACACCGATTACCGCGAGGGTGTCGACGACGTTCCCGACGACATCGTCTCGACCCCCGGAGTCACCACCTCGGGCGCCAACCCGCACGATCTCGCCGAGGCGTACGGGCGTGCCGTGGAACTCAGCGAGGGCGACGGGGTGGTGGCGGTCCACATGTCGCGCAAGCTGTCGGGAACGTGGAGCGCCGGGCGGCTGGCCGCCGAGGAGTACTCGGGACAGGTCCGCGTGGTGGACTCGCGGACGGTGGGCCTCGCCGTCGGATTCGCGGCGATCGCCGCGGCCCAGGCGTCGGCGAGCGGCGCCGACCGCGACCGCACGTACGAGGCCGCGATCCGGCAGACGGCCACCGTCGAATCGTTGCTGTGTGTGCAGAGCCTCGACAACCTGCGTAAGAGCGGCCGCATCAGTGCGGCCAGCAAGATGCTGGGGTCGGCCTTGGCGATCAAGCCCATCCTGCACGTGGTGGACGGCATGCTCACCTTGCGTGAACGCACCCGCACCTTCTCCAAAGCGCTCGACAAGATGGCCGATACCGCGGTCGAGTTCGTCGACGACCGTCCGGTGACCGTCGGCATTCAGCACTGTCAGTCCCCGGCGGCCGCGGCCGATCTCGCCGGACGGTTGCGTGACCGGCTCAGGCATGTGACCTCGACGATCACCGTGGACCTCGGACCGGTGTTGGGGTGTCATGTGGGGCCGGGCGCGGTCGGCGTGGTGATCGGTAGCTATCTCGAACCCATCGAGCGGCTTCCGTCGACGTCGTGATCCACACATCCCGGTTCGTCCACAGCGGGTGATCGACGCGGTGTGATCGGCCCCGGCGGAGCCGGATTGCCGTCGTACCGTGTGGCGGCATGAGCGACAATCGCACACACCCGATCCGGATGACGGCGGGCCGAACGGGTTTCGGTCGTGCGGCCGAGCCGGCGGGACGCTCGGCGCTCGACCGTCTCGCCATCACACCGCCACCCCCCGGGCAGACCGTCATCGACGAGTCCGTCGTTGGTGCCGCTGAGGGGAGGGAGCAGTCGGGGGGTCGGGAGCAGTCGGGGAGTCCGGGACACGCAGACCAGTGGGGTATCGGCGCCGCGCCGGCGTGGCTCGACCAGACCCGGGTCGGGGAGGCCGATCCCGACGGATTCGGGACGGGTGACTGGGATCCCGACGACGACGAATCCGAATCCCGACATCGGGTGCGGATCGCGCCGCCAGGGGCGATAGCCCTGATCCTCGTCGGTGTGATCGCCTGCGCGGTAGCCGCATACGGCCTCTTCCGGAGTCCCGACGCGACGCCCACGGTGGCTTTTCCGGAGTCTGCGGGTCCCACCGCGGCGTCGCAGCAGGGCGGGCCGTCGCAGGAGGACGGCGTGGCGGCGTCGGGCACACCATCGTCGGGTACACCATCGTCGGCGCAGCAACCGGTACCCGCCGCCGCGATGGTCGTCAGTGTGGTCGGGCTCGTGCACCGTCCAGGGCTGGTGCGGCTGGCCCCACGTGCGCGGGTGGCCGACGCCATCGCCCGGGCCGGGGGAGCGCGGCCGGGCGCCGACACCGTCTCGCTCAATCTCGCCCAAGTGCTCAACGACGGCGATCAGATCCTGGTCGGATACGCGGGCAAGCAGGGCCAGATGTCGTTGCGCAGTGCGGTTGTCTCGTCCGGTGCGCCCGCAGCGGACTCGTCAGGTGGATCATCGAGTGGCCAATCAACCACAGGAACAACTGGATCTGCGACCACGCCCGGTGCCGGCGGCAAGGTGAACCTGAACACCGCGACCGCCGAGCAACTCGATGAACTGCCCGGCGTGGGACCGGTGACCGCCAAGGCCATCATCGACTGGCGGACGACGCACGGGAAGTTCACCTCCGTCGACCAACTCGGCGAGGTGGACGGCATCGGCCCCGCCCGGCTGGCGAAGCTCAAGGATCTGGTGACCGTCTGATCCCCGTCGAGCGTGCCCACATTTCGGTTGAGCGTGCCCGACGCGTTGAGCGTGCCCACATTTCGGTTGAGCGTGCCCGACGCGTTGAGCGTGCCCACATTTCGGTTGAGCGTGCCCGCATTCGGGCACGGTCGACGGGGTTCTGGGCACGGTCGACGGGGTTCTGGGCACGGTCGACGGTCCACAGGTCGTGGTGTGTACACAGACGAATGCGTATGCGGCCGAAAGATGTTCGGAGTGTTTGCCGCGCGAGGCTACCGTCCCCGACATGGACTTTCGCCTGGTGGTCCCCGCGCTGGTGGTATGGGTGGTCACACTCATCGGCCTGTGTGGACCGGGATGGGCGACGCCGTGCGTCACGGTGCTTTCCGGAATGGTCTGTGTCGCAACGGTGGTGGTCTGTGCGGGTGGTCGGTTCGGGTGGAGCCGGATCGGCCTTCTGGTGGTGGGCACGGGTCTGGCGGCGACCTGCGCCGGCGCGTTGTGGCTGCGGATGGAGACACGCGCCGACCACCCGCTGTCGGAGATGACGGGAAAGACCACGGTCTCGATGATCATTCGCGACGACCCCCGAAATTTCGGTCCCGCCGCGCGTGGACAGGTCACCACCCGGGTGACCGTCGACGTGGTGGCGGGTCGGCGCGTCCGTGCCGGTGTCGCCGACCTGGTGGCGCGCAGTTCCGGCTGGGCGGACCTGTCACCGGGCCAACGGGTGGTGGCCTTGGTCAGCGTGAGTCCGCCGCGCGGGGGTGGCCTGTCGGTGGCGCGCCTGGCCGCACGGGGCACGCCACGGCTGGTGGGCCGTCCCCCGCCGGTGCAGCGGATCGCCGGGATGATTCGGAACAGATTGCAGGAGAATGCCTCCCGGGCGCTCGACGGCGAATCGGCGGGCCTGCTGCCGGGTCTGGTGATCGGCGACGAGAGCACGCTGTCGGAGAATGTCCGTACCGAGTTCCGAGCCGCCGGACTGAGTCACCTGACCGCCGTCAGCGGCGCGAACTTCGCGATCGTGTGCGGCGCGGCGGTCACCCTCATCCGGCTGCTCGGAGCATCACCCCGTGTGGCCGCCGTGTTCGGTGCGATCGTCATCGTGGGATTCGTCGTCCTGGTCCGGCCGTCGCCCAGCGTCTTGCGGGCCGCGATGATGGGCGCCGTGGGACTGCTCGCGGTGATGTCGTCGCGCCGGGCACATGCCTTGCCGGCGTTGGGATTCGCAGTGGTGGGGGGTCTGTTGTGGTGGCCGGAGTTGGCCACGCAGCCCGGGTTTGCCCTCTCGGTGGCGGCGACGGCCGGGCTGGTGCTGCTCGCGCCCGTGCTACGTGACCGGCTCCGCGATCGTCGGGTACCGCCGGCGATCGCCCAAGCCCTGGCCATCGCGATCGCGGCGCAGATCGTGACCGCCCCGCTGATCGCATTCATCAGTGCGACATTCAACCTGGCCTCCATACCGGCCAACGTCCTCGTGGCACCCGTGGTGGCCGTCATCAGTGTGGTCGGCACCGTGGCGGCGCTGATCGGTGCGGCCGGACCGCCCGACGGTCCGGCCGCCCTCGTCGCCCAGCTACTGTTGCGCTCCCTCGGACCTGAACTGTGGTGGATGCTCAGCTGTGCCCGCCACCTCGGTGATGTGCGGTGGGCGGTGATCCGACTGCCGCCGGGCGCGACCGGAATGTTTCTCGTGCTCGGCGTGACGTGTGTGGCGGCGTTGATCGGATGGCGGTGGGCCTGGGCATCGCGCAGGGCGCGCCGTGTCGTCGGAAGCGTCTGGCACCATGACATTCGTGACCGAACGACTCCACCTGCTCCTCGGCGATGACGATTTCCTCACCGGACGGGTGATCGGCGCGGTCACCGCCGAGATCTCACGCGAGGCCGACGCGGACGTTCCGGTCACCCGGGTGCGCGCCGGCGACGTCAGCCACCACGAGTTGGCCGAGTTGCTCAGCCCGTCGCTGTTCGCCGAGGAACGAGTGGTGGTGGTGGAGTCCGCTGCCGACGCGGGCAAGGAACCGGCCGCCCTCATCGCGCAGGCGGCCCGCGAACTACCCGACGGGATCACGCTGATGGTGATCCACAGTGGTGGCGGCCGCGCGAAATCGATGGTCTCCGACCTGCGCAAGGCCGGGGCAGCCGAGCACGACTGCGCCGCACCCCGGTGGCCGTCGGAGCGCATGGACTTCGTCCGTAACGAGTTCCGCGCTCTGGGGGTGCGGGTGAGTGCCGACGTGGTGGAGCAGGTGGTCGACGGAGTCGGTTCGGAGCTCCGTGAACTCGCCGCGGCGTGTAGTCAGCTGGTCGCCGACACCGGCGGCAAGATCGACCGTGACGCGGTCCGCCTCTACTACCAGGGCCGCCCGGAGGTGACCGGATTCGAGGTCGCCGACAAGGCGGTGACCGGCGACCGGGCGGGCGCGCTGGAATCGCTTGCCTGGGCGCTGCACCACGGGGTGCCGCGGGTATTGCTGGCCGATGCCCTGGCCGAGGCGGTTCACTCGATCGCGAGGGTGCGGGCGATGGGATCGGTCGACCAGTACGCTGCCGCGTCCGAGCTGGGAATGCCACCGCGCCGCGTCAAGAACGTGCAGTCGCAGGCTCGAGCCTGGGATTCCGACTCGATCGCGCAGGCGGTCGTGGTGGTCGCGGCGCTCAACGGTGAGGTGAAAGGGCAGGCGGCAGACGCCGACTACGCGTTGACCCATGCGGTGTCGGCGGTGGCCGGTCTCCGGCCGACCGGGCGACGACGCTGACATCCGCGCGGCCGACATGCCGTGTTCATGCTGACGAACAACCGCATGGACAACGCAACTCACCCCGGTGACGGCGTGGGCGTCACCGGGGTGAGTTGTCAGGTGCGGAGTACGACGGTCGGCGCTGCAACCTCAACGGTGCGCGCTCGGGACCTATCGGCCTCTGACCGGGATCGGACTCAGAGCTTGTTGACGGCGAGGTCCATCGCCGACTTCTTGTTGGCGGCCTGGTTGGCGTGGATCACGCCCTTGCTGGCGGCCTTGTCCAGCTTGCGGCCCGCAGACTGGGCCAGCTCGGCGGCCTTGTCCTTGTCGCCGGCGTCGACGGCCTCACGGAAGCTGCGGATCGCGGTCCGCAGGGACGACTTGACGGACTGGTTGCGCTGACGACGGATCTCGTTGGTCCGGTTGCGCTTGACCTGCGACTTGATGTTTGCCACGCGTTTTTACCTCGTACTCGTTGTTGCTCGGTGTTCGTCGGTCTCGAGTGATCCGTGCGGTGGCCGGTTGACCGGGGTCCGCGATGTCGGGATCGCTCCTGAGCAGCTACGACGCAATGATGAAGATCCCACCACGCCGACTCTGCGACAGCGAACAACTTTACCAGCCGGAAGGATCGCCACCCAAATCGCGCGCCGTCGCATCAGTGCGACCGCGCTGTTCTACGCTCGCACCACCATGTCTGTCGTTTTTGTGCATATCGGACTTCCCAAGACCGGAACCACCCACCTGCAGGATCGCCTCTGGCGTAACCGCGACGTGGCGCTGCGGACGTCGGGTCTCTTGTATCCCGGCAACGTGATCTCCGACCATTTCCATGTCGCCACGCACCTACAGCCGGAGCGCTACCTCGACTGGGCCGATCCCGCCTTCGCCGGCACCTGGCCGACGATGCGGGCTCAGATGCGGGCCTGGCCCGGAAACTCGCTGCTCTCGCACGAACTGTTCGCCACGGCCACCGACGCGCATATCGCGACGTTGCTCGACGACCTCTCCTTCGCCGACGAGGTGCACGTCATCGCGACTGTCCGCGACCTCGCGCGCCAGTTGCCGTCGGTGTGGCAGGAGAACGTCAAGAACCAGCGACCCACGACGTTCGACGCATTCATCGACAACGTCCGCGCCCACGCGGACCCGCCGGACGCACCCACGGACGCCGACGGACCCGAAGAGCCGTTCTGGGAGTTCCAGGATTACGTGGCGATCCTGGAACGCTGGGCCGCCGCGGTGGGCCCCGAGCGCATTCACGTCGTGACCGTGCCCGCAACGCGCGCCGCTGCCGGGGACGGCCTGTGGGAGCGATTCCTGGCGGTGCTCGACATCGATCCCGCACTGCTGAATCTTCCGGTGCCCAGCACCAACAAGTCACTGTCGGCGGCCCAGGCCGAGTTCCTCAGGCAGCTCAACAGCCGGGTGCAACCCGAGCACATCGAGTGGCGCCGGTACGAGCGGGTGATCAAGGGCCAGGTCATCGGCGAGATCCTGTTCGCGTCCAGGTCGGGGCCACCGCAGGGACTGTCCGCGGCGCAACGTTCCTGGGCGTCGCGGCAGGCCGCCCACATGATCGACGGCGTCAAGGCTGCGGGATATGCGGTGTCCGGTAACCTCGCCGACCTCGAGGTGAAGGCCACCGCCGCAGGAGATGACACCGCGCCGACCACCCAGCAGGTTCTCGAGGTTGCCCTCGACACCCTGGCCGAAATGGTGCAGCGCGCCCCGCTGCCCGACGTGGCGCCGCGATGGCGGACGCGCGGGCGAAATCTGCTCCGCCGGGCCGCCCGGCGTGCGACCGCGCTGCGCACTCCTCGCCGCTGAACCTCGACGGTGCGGGCACGGTGGCGCCGTGCGCCGGCGCCACCGTGATCGTGGTCGTCGCGGTGACGCCGCAGTGACCGGCAGGCAACACGCCTGGGTCATCAACAATGCCGAGATGGGAAATCTGTAGCACCATGTCTGTCTATGAGCCCCGCGTCGACCGGTGCGCCAGCCAAGAAGGCGGCGCGTAAGTCCACATCCACCCGATCATCGTCGACGAGTTCGACGTCGTCGGCAAAACCGGCGAAGACGGCCAAGCCGAAAGCGGGACGCGGCGGCACCAGCCCCACCGACACCGGCATCTTCGAGGGATACTCGAAAGGCCCGTACGGCAAGGCTTTTGACGAGATGTTCGACGCCGACGGCGAGGTGCGCCCGGCGTATCGGGGCATCTTCAAGGTGATGGCCGAGTCGGATCAGGCCGATCTCGAGGCCCGGGTCGACGCGCTCGGTCGCGCATTCATCGACCAGGGCATCACGTTTTCGCTCTCGGGTATGGAGCGGCCCTTTCCGTTGGACGTTGTGCCGCGAGTCATTTCGGCTGCCGAGTGGACCAAGCTCGAGGCCGGCATCACCCAGCGTGTGCAGGCCCTCGAACTGTTCCTCGACGACGTGTACGGCGAGCAGGAGATCCTGCGCGACGGTGTGCTGCCCAAACGCCTGGTGCACTCATGCGAGCACTTTCACCGTCAGGCCGCAAACATCCGTCCGCCCAACGGTGTTCGCATCCACGTCGCGGGCATCGACCTCATCCGTGACGCGAACGGCGATTTCCGGGTGCTCGAGGACAACCTGCGTTCGCCGTCGGGGGTGTCCTATGTGATGGAGAACCGCCGCACGATGGCGCGCGTCTTCCCCGACATGTTCTCCACCCACCGGGTGCGGCCGGTCGCCGACTATCCCAGTCACCTGCTGCGGGCGCTGCGCGCCTCGGCGGCGTTCAACGAAGCAGATCCCAACATCGTGGTGTTGACGCCCGGTGTCGCGAACTCCGCCTACTTCGAGCATTCGCTGCTCGCCCGGTTGATGGGCGTCGAACTCGTCGAGGGCCGCGACCTGTTCTGCCGCGACAACGTCGTGTACATGCGCACCACCGAGGGGGAGCAGCGAGTCGACGTCATCTACCGTCGCATCGACGACGACTTCCTCGACCCGATGCAGTTCCGGCCCGACTCGATGCTCGGCGTGGCCGGCCTGCTCAACGCCGCCCGCGCGGGCAACGTCGTCATCTCCAGCGCCGTGGGCAACGGGGTGGGCGACGACAAGCTCATCTACACCTACGTGCCCGAGATCATCAACTACTACCTCGGTGAGAAGCCGATCCTGTCCAACGTCGACACCCTGCGGTGCTGGCTGCCCGATGAGTGTGAAGAGGTCCTCGACCGCATCGACGAACTGGTCATCAAACCCGTCGAGGGTTCTGGTGGCTACGGGATCGTGTTCGGGCCCGACGCCACCCCCGCCGAACTCGATACCCTCGCACGCAAGGTGCGCAACGATCCGCGCGGCTGGATCGCGCAGCCGGTGGTGCAGCTGTCGACCGTGCCCACGAAGATCGGCGACAATCTGCGCCCCCGCCACGTGGACCTGAGGCCCTTCGCCGTCAACGACGGCGAGAAGGTCTGGGTGCTGCCCGGAGGCCTGACCCGCGTGGCCCTGCCCGAGGGATCGCTCGTGGTGAACTCCAGCCAGGGCGGCGGTTCCAAGGACACGTGGGTGCTGGCCTCGCGTTCGTCGGCAAGTGAGCGTGAACTCGGCGGCGGCAAGGTGGTCACCGCGCGCGGAGCCAAAGCGGCGCGTCCCTCCGAGAGCGCACCCGACCAGACGTTCACCCAAACGCAGCAGCAGCAACAGCAACAGCAACAGCAACAGCAACAGCAACAGCAGGAGGGTGGCCACCGATGATGCTGGCCCGCAACGCCGAATCGCTGTACTGGATCGGTCGTTACGTCGAGCGTGCCGACGACATGGCACGACTGCTCGACGTCGCGATCCATCAACTCCTCGAAGACACCTCCGCCGATGTGGACGGCACGGTGCGCATGGTCATCCGGGTGCTCGGGCTCGAACCGCCGGAGACAGACGAACCACTCGACGTGTGGTCGCTCACCGAACGCATGGCCTACGACAAGGAAGCCGTCGGGTCGGTGGTCGATCTGATCCGCGCGGCACGCGAGAACGCCCGCGGGGCACGTGAGGTCACCTCCAGCGAGATGTGGGAATGCCTCAACACCACCTACAACGGACTCGGCGACGCCGAGCGCCGCGGTCGCCGACTCGGACCGCACGAGTTCCTGTCGTATGTGAAGAATCGCGCGGCGATGTTCGCGGGCCTGGCCGACGCGACCATGAGTCACGACGACGGCTACCGCTACCTGCTCGTCGGTCGGTCGGTGGAGCGAGTGGACATGACCATCCGCATGCTGTTGTCGCGGGCCGGCGACCCGGTGGATTCGCCGGCGTGGGTGAACGTGCTGGTGTCCGCCGGCGCCCACGACACCTATCTGCGCACCTACCGTGGCCTCCTCGACGCGGAGAACATCGTTCAGTTCATGCTGATCGACCGACTGTTCCCGCGGTCGATCTTCCATGCCCTTCGTGTGGCCGAACACAATCTGGGTGAGCTGGAGAAACGCCCGAGCCGCGTGGGTGAGCAGGCCGAGGCGTTGCTGCTCCTCGGCCGCGCGCGCAGTTCGCTGGAGTTCCTCGAACCCGGACACCTCATCGACGGTCTGCAGGAACGCCTGCTCGACCTGCAGGACACCTGCCGTGAGGTCAACGAGGCGATCACCGCCCAGTACTTCCACGTCTCGCCGTACGTGTCGTGGGCGGACGCCCGTGTGAGCGACGGCGAAGACCATGTCATCGAGGAGAGTGAACTGTGAGCTGGCGTCTGAGAGTGGTGCATTCCACGGGGTTCGCCTACCAGAGCCCGGTGACCTCCTCGTTCAACGAGGCACGGCTGACCCCGCGCAGCGATGCCCGCCAGAACGTGATCGTCAACCGTGTGGAGACCGTTCCGGCAACCCGTGCCTACCGCTACACCGACTACTGGGGCACCGCGGTCACCGCGTTCGACCTCCACGCACCCCACGAAGAGCTCGAGGTGTCGGGGATGTCGGTGGTCGAGACCGAGGCGGGTGAGCGCCCAGACGCCGAGAAATCAGCGGACTGGGAACGCATCCAGAGCGACTACGTGGCTGATCGCTACGACGAGATGCTCTCGTACACAACGTATGTGCCCAAGAACCGACAGCTCACCACCACCGCGCGACGGCTGTCGAAGGGACTCGAGCCCGAGGCCGCGGTGGAGGCGATCTGCCGTTTCGTCCACGAGGAGATGGAGTACGTGCCCGGCACCACGGGCGTGCACACCACCGCCGTGGATGCGTGGAACGAACGCAAAGGGGTGTGCCAGGACTACGCGCATCTGACGCTGTCGATGCTGCGCAGCCTCGGAGTCCCGGCCCGCTACGTGTCGGGGTACCTGCACCCCAAACCGAACGCCAAGATCGACAAGACCGTCGAGGGGCAGAGCCACGCGTGGATCGAGGTCTGGACCGGCGGTTGGTGGGGTTACGACCCGACCAACGACAAGCCGATCACCGAGCAACATGTGTCGGTGGGCGTGGGCCGCGACTACTCCGATGTGTCACCGCTGAAGGGCATCTACACCGGCGGCAAGGCCACCGACCTCGATGTGGTGGTGGAGATCACGCGCCTGGCGTGAGTTCTCCGGCACCCTCACTGCCAGCCGTGGTCGACGCGCAGCGCCGCGGCCACCGTCTCGAAACGAGATCGTTCGAGTACCGCACCCTCGCGGCGAATCCCGTGTTCGGCAACGATGAGCACCCGGTCGAGCCGGACGAAGCTGGGCCGGTGTTCGGCGTCCCAGGCGCCTGATCCCAGGGCGAGCCAGTTCGGGTCGTCTCGGTGATATTGCTTGGTGGAGAGCATCAGACCCAACAGCCGTGCGTGGTCACCTTCGCCGGTGCGGCCCACCACCAGCACGGGCCGATCCTTGCCCTGAGTCGGGTCGTCCTCGTAACGAACCCAGGTCCAGACGATCTCGCCCGGGTCGGCGGCACCGTCGAGGTCGGGGGAGTAGACGATCTCACGAGCGAATTCGTGGGTCGGGCGTCCCGGAGCGCGACCGGTCACCGGTGTTTCCCGGCGGTGATCAGCTCATCGAGCACATCGGCGGCCAGCTGCGCGGTGGGCCGCTTGTCCGGTTTCAGATCGTGCCCGGTCTTCTCGATCTCGACGAGCCGAGTGGGTCCGGCGAACAGTGTGGTTGCGGCCGTGATCTCCGGCGTCGTGGCGAACGGGTCGGTGGCCCCGTGCACGATCACCGTCGGCGTCGTGATCTGCGAAAGATGTTCGGTGCGAGCGCGTTCGGGCTTTCCGGGCGGATGCAGGGGGTATGACGAGAGCAGTAGTACGTCGGCAAGGTCGGGATCGTCGGCCACGGCCATGGACGCCTGCCTTCCTCCGTAGGAATGGCCGCCGAGGATCAGCGGCCCGTCGGCGTCGCCGCGGAACATGACCACGGCTGCGCGGATCCCGGCTCGGTCGGCGGCCGCTGTCGACGGGCTCGGCGGTCCCTTCGGACGGCGCTGCCGGTAGGGCAGGTCAATGCACGCGACAAGGATTCCGCGCTCACGCAACTCGGTGCCGTATGCCCGCAGAATGGCGGTCTGCCGGTTACCGCCCGCCCCGTGCGCGAGCACCGCCACCGCGCGTGGGGTCCCCTCCGGCCGGTAGACGTCGGCGACAACATCGTCGGCGGAGAAGGTCTCGACATTCACGCCATCCACGGTATAACCGGGCGCATGCGTCCGGTGCCCACGAATCACACGGCGAGCGAATCAGCACTCGAGGTCTGGATGCTGGTCGATCTCCTACCCGGCTACGAAACATTCGACGTCGGCGACCGGATCGAACCGACCACGATGTGGATCGACCGGGAGGCGATACCGGGAGGAAACCCCGGGCCGCTCGTCGGCGGGGTTCCCGCACGCATCGAGGCCGCACCCGACTCGGGACGGTATGGGTGGTTGCACCTCGCACCGGGGTTCGTGGCGGCGCTACCCGCCTGGTCCGGCGCACCCGGACCCGCCCTGGTGCGGGACGGGATGCTCCTCTACGACCGCTATCTCTGGATCAGCGGTGAATCCCGGCCGGGTTCGGCGGTGGTACTCGAGCGTGCCGAGTTGGTGCGCGATGTGACACATCGGCCGACACGTCACCCGAACTGGTACACCCCGGAGTATCACGGCGACAATCGCCTAGCGCCATACGGCCCGCCGCCCGAGGGCACCGACATCACGTGGTACTGCGTGCGGATCGGAATCCCCACATGAGTCGAGCGGCCTGGCCCCTGCACACGGGCCAGGTGATGACCCGGCCGCGCAGGCCGGCGGCGAACTCGTGAGAAACTGGACCGAACAGCCGACCACCCGCCGCGCGGCGCGTCACCAGGAGCAGATCGATTCCCACCTTCGCCGACACCACGTTCACCGATCCCGCCCGGATTCGGAACTTCTGCATCATCGCTCACATCGACCACGGAAAATCCACTCTGGCCGACCGGATGCTGCAGCTCACCGGCGTGGTCGCCGAGCGTGACATGCGGGCGCAGTACCTCGACCGCATGGATATCGAGCGTGAGCGCGGCATCACCATCAAGGCGCAGAACGTGCGGCTGCCGTGGACGGTCACCGACCCCGACGGCACCGACACCGAGTACGTCATCCACCTCATCGACACCCCCGGCCACGTCGACTTCACCTACGAGGTGTCGCGGGCACTGGAAGCCTGCGAGGGCGCGGTGCTGCTCGTCGATGCAGCACAGGGCATCGAGGCGCAGACCCTGGCCAACCTGTACCTGGCCATGGACAACGATCTGACCATCATCCCGGTGCTCAACAAGATCGATCTGCCCGCCGCCGACCCCGACCGCTACGCCGCCGAGATCGCCCACATCATCGGCTGCGACCCCGACGAGGTGCTGCGGGTCTCCGGAAAGACCGGAGCCGGCGTGCCCGAACTGCTCGACGAGGTGATCCGGCAGGTGCCCGCACCGGTCGGCGATCCGGACGCACCGGCCCGCGCGATGATCTTCGACTCGGTCTACGACACCTACCGCGGTGTGGTCACGTATGTCCGCGTGGTCGACGGCCGCATCGTGCCGCGCGAGAAGATCGCGATGATGTCGACCGGGGCCACCCACGAACTCCTCGAGGTGGGCATCGTCTCGCCCGAACCCAAACCGTCGAAGGGCCTCGGTGTGGGCGAGGTGGGTTACCTCATCACCGGCGTCAAGGACGTGCGTCAGTCCAAGGTCGGCGACACGGTGACCACTGCCCGGCACGGCGCCACCGAGGCGCTGACCGGCTATCGGGAACCGCGCCCGATGGTGTATTCGGGGCTCTACCCGGTGGACGGCTCCGACTATCCGGTGCTTCGCGAGGCGCTCGACAAACTGCAACTCAACGACGCCGCGCTCACCTATGAACCGGAGACGTCGGTGGCGCTCGGGTTCGGATTCCGCTGCGGATTCCTGGGACTGCTGCACATGGAGATCACCCGCGAGCGGCTCGAGCGGGAATTCGACCTCGACCTCATCTCCACCGCACCCAACGTCGTCTACCGGGTGGTGATGGAGGACGGCGCCGAGCACGTCGTGACCAACCCGTCCGACTGGCCCGACGGCAAGGCCCGGCACATCTACGAACCGATCGTGAAGACCACCATCATCGCGCCCAGCGAGTTCATCGGCGCCATCATGGAGTTGTGTCAGTCGCGCCGCGGCGAACTCGGCGGGATGGACTACCTGTCGGAGACGCGGGTGGAGATGCGGTACACGATGCCGATGGCTGAGATCATCTTCGACTTCTTCGACTCGCTCAAGTCGCGGACCCGCGGCTACGCGAGCCTCGACTACGAGGAGGCAGGCGAACAGGAAGCCGACCTGGTGAAGGTGGACATCCTGCTCCAGGGCGAGGCCGTCGACGCGTTCAGTGCCATCGTGCACCGTGACGCCGCCTTCACCTACGGCAACAAGATGGCCACCAAGCTCAAGGAACTCATCCCGCGACAGCAGTTCGAGGTGCCCGTGCAGGCGGCCATCGGTTCCAAGATCATCGCGCGCGAAAACATCCGCGCCATCCGGAAAGACGTGCTGGCCAAGTGTTATGGCGGTGACATCAGCCGCAAGCGCAAACTGCTCGAGAAGCAGAAGGAGGGCAAGAAACGAATGAAGACCATCGGCCGGGTGGACGTTCCGCAGGAGGCGTTCGTCGCCGCACTGTCGACGGACTCCCTCGGTGACAAACCGAAGGGCAAGTAGTCAGGCGCTCTCTCCCGGTCGACCCGGCCTCGCGGTCGTGGCCGCTGGGGGATGGGTTCTCCAGAATTCGAGGATCAGGTCGGCGGTGACGCCGGGCTGTTCCCAGGCGGGGATGACCCGGGCCCGAGCGACCGATCCCACGTGCGCATCCACCATCTCGTCCGCAACCACGCCCGCCTCGGCCGGGGTCCACTCGCCGCGGTCCTCGGTCGCGACGAACAAAGTGGGACAAACGATCTGACGCGTAGCCCAGCCCAGATCGGTGCGGCTGAGAATCGCCGTCCGGGTCGCGGTGATCATGTGTCTGCCCGACGTGTGCAGCGCACTGCGCAACATCGTCGATGTTTCGGGGTCGTGAGCCAGCGTTTCGTCGGTGAACAGTCCGGCGCTGATTGCCCGCAGTACCGGTCCGCGAGGACCTGCGATCCGATAGAGAGGCATTAACGCCCTGATCTGGCGGCGCATGGCCGACGTGATCGGGAAGGTTGGTGCGCTGATGCTGATCAGACTCCCGACGAGATCCGGTCGAGTTGCCGCCAGATGCATCCCGACGTGGCCACCCCACGCATTACCGAGCCAATCCACCTGGTTCACGTCGTGATCGGCGACCACTCGGGTGACGATTTCGGCTGCGGCATCGGCACATGCTGCGATGTCGGTGGCCCGCGTCAAGGGATCGCTGCGTCCGCACGACGGCGCGTCGAGAACGACGAGTGTGCGGGCTGACGACAGTGTCGGAACCACGCGCGACCACGATCTCGAATCGACGAACCGCTGTGCCACAGCACTGCGGGTGGTCCGGAACCAAATGCCTCGACGTGCACGCGGCCGAGCGCGGTGGGTATGGAGGAAGAACTCATGCTCGGCTCCTGGCGTCGGGAATTATTGACATTACACAATGTAATATGAAATATGTCTAGACTCGTGCCGTGGTTCGTTCGTACGACTCGCAGGGCAGGGCACAGCAGGCCAGACGCAATCGCGAGCGCGTGGTCGCGGTGGCGACCGAGATGTTCTGTGATCTGGGGTGGTCGGCGACAACGTTGTCCGCCGTGGCCGGCGCGAGCGGGGTGACGCGGCAGACGATCTATCAGCAATTCCCCAACAAACTCGCGTTGCTCGACACCTGCATCGGCACCGCTCTGGGCGACGGCCAGGACGTACCGGTGCGTGACACCGACGCCTACCGGCTGATGGGTGTCGGCGACGACCTCGAGGAGCGACTCACTGCGGCGGCGCGCTGGCTGTCCGATGCCCATGAGCGGTCCGCCGAGATTCAGAACGTGCTGGACCAAGCGGCGGTCACCGACCCCGAAGCGTCGCACCTGCTGGTGATCCGCGAGCAGCGCCGCCGCGACGAGGTGGCCTGGGCCACCGGCCTGGTGGCGCGCGAGGCGGTCGCGGAGGCCGTCGTCGATGACGTGTGGCTCCTGGCCTCCCGCCGGAACTGGTTGGTGCTGGTTAGCGGTCGAGGATGGACACCGGAGCAGTGGCGGCGGTGGTTCATCGGCCATGTGCACGCGACGCTTGTGATGTCGGCAGTAAGCTGAGTTCGCTGCGTCACCGGCGACCCGGGCGGCGGTCACAGCGCACAATCGCAGGACGAGAGGTCAATGATGGTAGGCATCGAGCGCACGAATCCCGTTCTCGCCCACAGCGATCTGCCACACGGACTGCCGGATTACCCGGCGATCTCCGACGACGACTTTCTGCCCGCATTCACCGCGGCCATGGCAACGCATTTGGCCGAGGTGGAGCAGATCGCCGCGAACGGCAATCCGCCGACGTTCGGCAACACCATTGAGGCCCTCGAACTGTCCGGGCGCGACCTGGCGCGTGCAGCGGGGGTGTTCTTCAACCTCGTCGGACCCGACACGAACCCGCAACGCAACGAGATCTCCCAACAGCTCTCCACCCTGCTGACCGACCATGCGAACACCATCGCCATGAATCCGGCACTGTTCGAACGGATTTCGCAGATCCGTGACGGGGGTGCGCACGAATTGAGCGAGTCGCAGCGGCGCCTGCTCGACAAGCGCTACCGCGACGCGGTGCGTGCGGGTGCAGGGCTCGAGGAGGACGGTCAACGCGAGATGCGTGAGATCTCCGCGCGACTCGCACTGCTGACCACGACGTTCTCCCAGAAGATCCTCGACGACACCAACGATTCCGCGGTGCTCGTCGACGACGCGGTGGCGCTCGCCGGGATGTCCGAGGGTGAGATCGCGGCGGCCCGTCGTGCCGCGACCGACGCCGGCCACGACGGTAAGTACCTCATCGCACTCGAACTCCCGACCAGTCAGAGCGTGCTCACCGAACTCGCCGACGGCGACCTCCGGCGCCGGGTGTTCGAGGCTTCGATCAGTCGCTGTGCCCGTGGAAACGACAACGACACAAGGGATCTCGTGCTCGAGATCGTACGGCTGCGGGCGCGTCGCGCGGAACTGCTCGGTTACCGGCACCATGCCGACTTCGTGATCGCCGAGGAGACGGCCCCCTCGGCCGCGGCGGTCGACGACCTGCTCCGCGAGTTGAGCGCGTCGGCGATGCGCGCGGGCGGACGCGAGCTGACCGAACTCACCGACCTCGCCGGGGACGAGGAGATCGGCGCGGCGGATCTCACGTACTGGCTCGCTCGGCTCAAACGGACGCAGTCGTCGGTTCCGCTCGACGATTTCGCCGACTACTGCGAACTCGACGCGGTGCTCACCCGTGGCGTGTTCTACGCCGCCAACGTTCTCTATGGCCTGCGATTCGTCGAACGTCCGGATCTGCCGACCTACCATCCCGATGTCCGGGTCTGGGAGGTGCTCGACGAGCGCGCCCAGAGTATCGGCCTGTTCCTCGGTGACTACTTCGCGCGGCCGTCCAAGCGTGGCGGTGCGTGGATGAACAGCATCGTCGATCAGTCGACGATGCTGCAGACCCAACCGGTCGTCGTCAACGTACTCAACCTCACCAAGCCCGACGACGGTGCGAAGTGCTTGCTCACCATGGATCAGCTCACCACGTTGTTCCACGAGTTCGGGCATGCGTTGCACGGTCTGCTGTCGGCGGTCGACTACCCGTCGCAGTCGGGCACGTCGGTGCCCCGCGATTTCGTCGAATTCCCCTCACAGGTCAACGAGATGTGGGCGCTACATCCCGCGGTGCTCGAGAACTACGCCCGCCACCACCGCACCGGTGAGCCGATCCCGGCAGCGCTGGCAGAGGCGGCCCGCGCGTCGGCGAGCACCGAGACGGCTCACGGCACCATCGAATACCTCGCCGCCGCAGTCCTCGACCTCGCGTGGCACGAACTGAGTTCGGCGGAAGCCGACGCGATCACCGACGTGCAGGCGTTCGAGTCGCAGGCCCTGGCCGGCGCCGGTCTCGGCACCGACCTCATCCCGCCGAGGTATCGCAGCACCTACTTCAACCACATCTTCGGCGGCGGCTATTCGGCCGGCTACTACTCCTACATCTGGTCGGAGGTGCTCGACGCCGAGACCGAACAGTGGTTCCTGGCCGAAGGCGGACTGCAGCGCGAGAACGGCAGGCGTTTCGCTGCGTCGACACTCTCGCGCGGCGACAGCGTCGACCCCCTTGTCGCGCACGAGAAACTGATCGGCCGCAAGGCCGAGATCGGCCCGTTGCTGGCGCGACGGGGCCTGGCTTCTGCCTGACGGTCGATCCCTGCGGCCGGACCACGTGGCTGCACGTCGGCTCCGCGACCCGACTGTGCTCGACGTGATGCAATAGGGCTCGACGTGATGCAATAGGACCGTGGCAGCACAGGTCGCGCGCGAGAACCTCATCAAGTACGCATTGCTGAGCGTTGCCACGTCCGTGGTGGTGATCGTGCTCAAGCTGATCGCCTGGCGCGTCAGCGGTTCGGTGGGTCTGCTGTCGGATGCCCTGGAGTCCATTGTCAATCTGGTGGCGTCGGTGGGTGCGCTGATCGCCCTGCGAGTGGCCGCGCGGCCTCCCGACACCGGACACAATTTCGGGCACTCGAAAGCCGAGTACTTCTCCGCGGTGTTCGAGGGAGTGATGATCGTCATCGCCGCCGCCGCGATCATCGTCGCCGCGGTCGACCGCCTGCTGCATCCACAAGAACTCGAGGCGGTCGGCCTCGGCCTGACCATCTCGGTGGTGGCCACGGCCATCAACGGCGTCGTCGCGGTGGTCCTGATCCGTGCCGGGCGCCGTAACCGGTCGATGACGCTGGAGGCCGACGGTAAGCACCTGATGACCGATGTGTGGACCACGGCCGGTGTGGTGATCGGCGTGTTCCTGGTCGCGTGGACCGGATGGCTGCCGCTCGACTCGATCATCGCGATCGCCGTGGCCGTCAACATCCTCTACGTCGGTATCGGACTGGTGTGGCGGTCCGGCGGCGGTCTGCTGGACGCGGCGATGCCCGCCGCCGACGTCGCGACGATCGACGCGGTGCTCGACGACTTCCGGTCCGACCGGGTCGACTTCCACGATGTCCGCACCCGCGAGGCCGGACACGAACGCTACCTGCAGATGCACATGCTGGTTCCGGGTGAGTGGTCGATGCAGCAGGCGCACGACAAGACCGAGGAGGTCGAGGAACGCTTACACGAAGCCCTCGACCATCTGCGGATCACCACTCATCTCGAACCGATCGGTGATCCGCGCGCCTACGAGCCGTGGCGGCTGCGCTGACAGGGACGTTTTCATTCCGCGTCTTCATCCGGCGTCGCCGAGTTCGGCGGTGAGCTTCTCGCGGGCGTCGCCGAGCTGGGCTTTGGTGTCCGGCGAGACATCCGGGTACTGCGGATCGAGTTTCTGCATGACGGTCAGCAGAATCGCCAGGGTGCTCAGATGTGAGAACCACTTGTGGTCGGCGGGAACAACATGCCACGGCGCCCACTCGGTACTGGTGTGGCTCAACATGTCACCGAATGCCTGCTGATAGTCGTCCCAGAACCCGCGCTCGGTGAGATCGGCGGGGGAGAATTTCCAGTTCTTCTCCGGCCGGTCGATTCGCTCGAGGAACCGTCGACCCTGCTCGCGCTTGGAGACGTTCAGGAAGATCTTGACGATCGTGGTGCCGCTTTCGGTGAGATGCCGCTCCCACCCGTTGATGTCGCGATACCGCCGGCGCCAGATGCCGCTGCTGTCCTCGAGCTGAGCGGACTTGGGCCACAACAACTCCGGGTGGACCCGGGTGACGGTCACGTTCTCGTAGTGCGATCGGTTGAACACCGCGATGCGACCGAGTTCGGGTGCGACGATCTGGTGGCGCCACAGATAATCGTGGGCCCGCTCCGTGGCCGAGGGCGCTTTGAAACTGTAGACGTCCACGCCTTCGGGATTGAGGCCGGACATCACATGTTTGATGGTGCTGTCCTTGCCCGCCGCGTCGATGGCCTGGAGTACCACGAGCAGCGCGCGATCGGACTGCGCGTAGAAGCGGTCCTGCAGATCGAACAGCGCTGACTTGGCGTCCGCGAGGGCGGCGAGGCCCTCGTCCTTCGTCATCGTCGAGTCTTTTCGGCCGGGATCGAAGTCACGGCCCAGGTTGACCGATGCTCCCGGTGTCACGAGTGTCTGTGCGGCAAGCGATTTCCACTTCATCAACGCAAAGTTACAGGCCGGTGCATCAATGATTGGCAGGCTGGAACTGCCCGTGACTCGCCGCCTCCTCGGCACGGATCACATGCATGACCGCGTTGATCAGCGCGAGGTGGGTGAAGGCCTGCGGAAAGTTCCCGAGATGCTGACCGGTCTTGGCGTCGATCTCCTCGGCGTAGAGCTTGAGCGGACTCGAGAACGAGAGCAGTCGCTCGCACAGCGCCTTCGCGCGGGGGAGTTCGCCGATCTCGACCAGTGCCGACACCAGCCAGAACGAGCAGATCGTGAAGGTGCCCTCCTCGCCGCTGAGGCCGTCGTCGGTCTCGTCGACCTTGTAGCGCAGCACGAGTCCCTCCTCGGTCAGCTCGTCGGCGATGGCCAGCACGGTGTTGCGAACCCGATGGTCGTCGGACGGCAGGAAGCGCAGCAAGGGGACCAGTAGCAGCGAGGCATCCAGTGCGTCGTCGCCGTAGCGCTGGGTGAACACTCCGCGCGCGTCCACCCCGTGGGTGAGGATGTCCTCCTTGATCTCATCGGCGATCGCAGCCCATTCGCGCGCATACGATTTCTCGTCGTGCAGCGCCGCCAGCCGCGACCCGCGGTCGAGGGCGATCCAGCACATCACCTTCGACGACGTGAAGTGCTGCGGTTCGCCGCGCACCTCCCAGATGCCACGGTCGGGTTTGCGCCAGTTCTTGATGGCCTCCTCGACCTGCGCCTTGAGGACCGGCCACAGTGTTTCGGGCACCGATTCACCCGACTTGGTGTTGAGGTAGACCGAATCGAGCATGGTGCCCCAGATGTCGTGCTGCGCTTGGTTGTACGCGCCGTTGCCGATCCGAACCGGCCGCGCTCCGTCATAGCCGGAGAGGTGATCGAGTTCTTCCTCCACGAGTTCGCGCTCGCCGCCGACGCCGTACATCACCTGCAGCGGATGGTGTTCGCCATTGGTCACCCCCGAGACGTCGGCGATGAAGGAGAAGAAATCGTTGGCCTCACGATCGAGTCCGAGCGTGTACAAGCCCCACAACGCGAAGGTGGAATCGCGCACCCAGGCGTAGCGGTAATCCCAGTTCCGTTCACCGTGTGGTGTCTCCGGCAGCGACGTGGTGGCCGCCGCGAGCAGTGCGCCGGTGGGCGAGTACGTCAAGCCCTTGAGCGTGAGCGCGGACCGTTGCAGATGCGTGCGCCACGGATGGTCGGGAAACGTACCGACGTTGATCCACTGCCGCCAGCACTCCGACGTCGACCACATCTTCTGGGCCGCCTCCTCGAAGTTCTGCGGCGCGGGCTGACTCGACCAGCTCAACGCCACGAAGCGGTCATCGCCCTCCACCAGGCGGGTGCGCGCCCGGGCCTCGCGGCCCTCGAGACCCAGCCGCAGGTCGGTGGTGAGCTTCAGCGCCGGATTGTCGGTCGCACCGTCGACCGCTGTCGCGATCGCCTCCCCGTAGGCCGGACCCGAGTATTCCCAACGCGTGCGGGTGCGGTGATAGTCGAAGGCGGGTTCACAGCTGAGCGCCAACTCGACGGTGCCCGACACGCATCGCACGGTGCGCAGCAGGATGTGCTCGGCATCCCAGTCGGTAGGGGTGCGGCGATGGGTGCGTGAGCGTCGCACGTTGTCATGCCAGGGCCCCATCACGAGCGCGTCGCGAACGACGATCCAGCCGGTCTCGGTTTGCCAGGTGGTCTCGACCATGAGGCTGCCCGGCAGATAGCGACGATCCACCGGAACACTGACCCCGTAGGGCGCGAGTCTGAAGTGCCCGGCGCTGCGATCGAGGACCGCGCCGAACACGCTCGGCGAGTCGGGACGGGGCACGCACATCCATTCGACGGCGCCGTTGCGGGCGATCAGACAGTTCGTCTCGGTATCGGACAAGAAGGCGTAGTCACCGATCGGTGGAAACGCGTTGCTCGACGCGGTAGCGGGCGAGAAGGCAGCTGCCTCCGGGTCGGCGCCCGGTGCGCCGGAGGGCATGGGCGGGTCTTGCGTCGCTGTCATTTCTATATCATTGCGATGGACTCGGGACGGCGCCACTTGATGCGGGGCCGGTGCGAGCGCCGAATCTCCGGCGACCGGCCGAGTTCGAATCACGCTGAAAAAAACCCGGCGGCGAGTCGGTGAAACGAGGTGAGCGCGGTGACCGGATTCTTCGCCTGGTGGGACGGCGTCGAGGAGTGGCTGACCGGTTTGTCCTTTGTGCCGCAGTTGCTCGTGACGCTTGTGTTCGTCGTCCCGTTCGCCATCGGCGTCGCCGCAGTGCTGAACCTGCTGGTCGACGCCGTCATGAGGTTGCTTGATCGCCGCCGCTTCGCCGACGACGACGGAAAGGGGCTGTGAGTCTGTGATCCGATCGCGAGTCACTTGGGCGCTCCTCGCCCTGGTCGTGCTGGTGGTGTTGGCGTGGTTGCTGACGCGCTGAACAGACCGACGTGCGCGTTCCGGCGTCTTGGGGACGCGGCACGCCGTTGTTAGCGTGATCTGCGTCCGGCGCGATTCCCGTGTTGCCGGTGAATCCGTCGTGGAGGTCTCGTGAGAACCAGTCGCGCCCGCACCTGGCGCACTCCGCTCGTGGTGTGCGCCGTGATCGTCGGTATGGCGGTCGTGGCCGGGTGCGGGGGCGGTTCCACCGACACCCCCGGCGGCGCTGACATCTCCAGCGGCAACCGCCATCTCGATCTGGTTGCCTACGCCACTCCGAAGCCCGGGTTCGACAAGATCATTCCCGCCTTCCGTGACACCCCTGCCGGAGCCGGGATCGGCTTCTCGGTGTCGTATGGGGCGTCGGGGGACCAATCACGCAAGGTGGCCCGTCACGTTCCCGCCGACGTCGTCAACTTCTCCGTCGAACCCGACGTCACTCGTCTGGTCAAGGCGGGACTCGTCGACGAGGACTGGAAGAAGCAGGAACCCAACAACAGCGTTCCGTTCGGGTCGGTGGTGGCACTGGTGGTGCGCAAGGGCAACCCCAAGAACATCCATGACTGGGACGACCTGCTGAAGCCGGGTGTTCAGGTGGTGACCCCCGACCCGGGCAGTTCCGGGTCGGCGAAGTGGAATCTGCTGGCCCCGTTCGCCGCCAAGAGCGCCGGCGGTGTACACCCGCAGGCCGGGCTCGACTACGTCTCGACACTCGTTCGCGACCATGTGAAGGTCCGCCCCAAATCGGGCCGCGAGGCCACCACCACCTTCCAGCAGGGACAGGGCGACGTCCTCATCAGCTACGAGAACGAGGCCATCATGCTCGACCGCAAGAACTCGACGGCGCCGTCCAATCAGCAGATCGACTATGTCATTCCGCCGCAGACCTTCAAGATCGAGAATCCGGTGGCCGTGGTCAACACCTCGAAGGATCTGCCCGCCGCGCGCTCGTTCGTCGACTTCCTCTTTACCGACGAGGCCCAACTGATCTGGGCGCGACAGGGATTCCGTCCTGTGGTGCCGTCGGTGGTGGCGGACACCGCCGACCTGTTCCCCGGAAAGATCGAAAAGCTCTGGACCATCAAGCAACTCGGTGCGCAACTCGGGAAAGGCACGGCCGCGAAGAACAAGGGCAAAGACCTGACCGGGTGGAAGGCCGTGGACAATGCCCTGTTCGGGTCCAAGGGGGCCATCACCGAGATCTACAACGCCGGAGGAAAGCAATGACCGCGAGCCGAGGTGTGGCCGCGCCGGTCACCGGCGGCGCCGCAGCGAACACGGGCGCACAGCCGCCGAAGGGCTTCCTGGGACGTTCGCGCACGTTCGCCGGTGTCAGCCCGCTCGCCGTCGGCACCGCGTGGCTGTGGCTCAGCGTCATCGTGCTGCTGCCACTCGCCGCGATCACCGTGCAGTCCTTCGACAACGGGTGGAGCGGTTTCTGGGATGCGATCAGCGACCCCAACGCCGTCGACGCGATCTGGATCACCGTTGTGGTGTCGGTGGTGGCCGCCGCGATCAACGTGGTGTTCGGCACGCTGATCGCCTGGGTGCTGGTCCGTGACGAGTTCCCCGGCAAGGGCTTCGTCAATGCGATCATCGACCTCCCCTTCGCACTTCCGACCATCGTCGCGAGTCTGGTGCTGCTCTCGCTCTACGGACCCAACAGCCCCATCGACGTGCACCTGTCGGCCACCAAACCCGCACTTGTCATCGCGCTGACCTTCGTCACGCTGCCGTTCGTGGTGCGGCAGGTACAGCCGGTGCTGATCGAACTCGACACCGACGTCGAGGAGGCGGCGGCCGTCCTCGGTGCAAAGAACGCGACGATCTTCACCAAGATCGTCCTGCCCGCCCTGCTGCCCGCGATCCTGACCGGAGCCGGCCTCGCCTTCACCCGCGCGATCGGCGAGTTCGGTTCGGTGGTGCTCATCGGTGGCAACATCCCGGGCAAGACCCAGGTGGCCTCGCAGTACATCCAGCAGCAGATCGAGATCGACGAACCGGTGAACGCGGCCGCGATCTCGGTGGTGTTGCTGCTGATCGCCTTCGTCGCTCTGCTCATCCTCCGCCTCGTCGGACGCAGACAGTCCACCCGTGAGGAGCAGGACCGATGAAACTGTCGCCGCTGACCCGGTACGGACTGCGCACCATCGCGCTGGTCTACCTCTTCGTGCTGCTGCTGGTGCCCGTCGGGCTGATCTTCTGGCGCGCGTTCTCCCACGGATTTCTTCAGTTCTGGCACTGGATCACCACGCCCGCGGCGATCTCGGCCCTGCAACTGAGCCTGCTGATCGTGGTGATCGTGGTGCCGCTCAACGTCATCTTCGGGGTGATCATCGCGCTCGCCCTGGCCCGTGGACGATTCCCGGGCAAGGGGGTCCTGCAGGCCGTCGTCGACCTCCCGTTCGCGGTGTCGCCGGTGGTGGCCGGCGTGGCGCTGATCCTGCTCTGGGGGTACGGGGGGTGGTTCGGCGGTGTGGAGAGTCTGGGCTTCCGGGTGATCTTCGGCTTCCCCGGTCTCGTGCTCGCCACACTGTTCGTGACACTGCCCTTTGTGGCGCGTGAGGTGGAACCGGTGCTCCGCGAGATCGGTACCGAACAGGAGCAGGCTGCCGCCACCCTCGGCGCCAACCGCTGGCAGATCTTCTGGCGGGTCACCCTGCCCGCGATCCAGTGGGGGCTGACCTATGGCATCGTGCTGACCGTCGCCCGCTCGCTCGGCGAGTTCGGTGCGGTCACCATGGTGTCGTCGAACTATCCCGGCATCTCGCAGACACTCACGCTGCTGGTGAACTCCCGCTACACCGACGACTACAACGAGTACGGCGCGTATGCCGCCGCGACACTGCTGATGCTGGTGGCGATCCTGGTGTTGGTGGCGATGTCGTTGATCGAGCGACGAGCCAAGAGCAGGCTCGCCGAAGCGAGTACGAGCACCGTCTCCGGCGACGCGACAGTGGCAGAAGCTCGGCTCACCCCTCCGCACGGCCCCGAAGAACTCGATGCGCGACAGGTCGTCACGCAGAAGGAAGGCGTCTGAACATGTCCATCTCGGTGACCGGCGCCAACAAGCGCTACGGTGATTTCGCCGCCCTCGACGACGTCTCGATCGAGATCCCGGGCGGCTCTCTGACGTCGCTGCTGGGGCCGTCGGGTTCGGGGAAGTCGACGCTGCTGCGGGCGATCGCGGGTCTCGACGAACTCGACTCCGGAACAATCGTCATCAACGGCGACGATGTGTCCGGTGCGTCGCCCCAGAAGCGCGACATCGGTTTCGTCTTCCAGCACTACGCCGCATTCAAACACCTCAATGTGCGCGACAACATCGCGTTCGGACTCAAGATCCGCAAACGGTCGCGCAAGGAGATCGACGCCAAGGTCGATGAATTGCTCGAGGTGGTGGGACTCCAGGTGTTCCAGAAGCGTTATCCCGCACAGCTTTCCGGTGGCCAACGACAGCGCATGGCTCTTGCGCGCGCGCTGGCGGTGGACCCGAAGGTGTTGTTGCTCGACGAACCGTTCGGCGCGCTCGACGCGAAGGTGCGCGAGGATCTGCGCAAGTGGTTGCGGCGCCTGCACGACGAGATGCACGTGACCACGGTGCTGGTGACGCACGACCAGCAGGAAGCCCTCGACGTGAGCGACCGGATCGCGGTGCTCAACAAGGGGCGGATCGAACAGATCGGGACACCCGACGATCTCTATGATCGGCCGGTCAATCCGTTCGTCGCGTCGTTCCTGGGGTCCACCGTCCGGCTCAACGGAGAACTGGTGCGACCGCACGACATTCGCATCGGCCGCAATCCGCAACTCGCGCTGCCCGCTGCCGACGTGGCGCTCGACACCGGGGTGATCAAGGCGACGGTCATCCGGGTGGTGAACCTCGGCTTCGAGACCCGTGTGGAACTGGTGGCCGCGGCCACCGGCGACGAGTTCCAGGCGCAGATCACCCGCGGTGACGCCAACGCGCTGCACCTGCAGCCGGGGGAGACCATCTACGCCCGCGCCACCAAGGTTCCCGCGCTCGACCGGATCTGAGCGTCACCCATTCGCCGTCGTCGGGGCGAGGAAAGTCCGCGAACACCGAAATTGCGGTTCGCGGATTGCTGGTTCACGGTAACCCTGCGGGTCGTGCACCGCGCTCGTAGAATTCGCCAATGGACACGTTGAACGATGTGATTCTCACCGCGGGTGATCACCTGTGGACCTGGATAGTGGTTCCCGTTGTCGTGTGCCTCGCCGTTTACTTCACCGTGCGTACGCGCGCGGTACAGATTCGCCTCCTGCCCGAGATGTTCCGTGTCCTCGGCGACAAGACGCCGGTCGGCGCAGACGGTGAGCCGCAATCGGTTTCGTCGTTCCAGGCGTTCTGCATCTCTGCTGCCTCGCGCGTCGGGGTGGGCAATATCGCGGGGGTGGGCACGGCTATCGCGGTGGGCGGCCCCGGTGCCGTGTTCTGGATGTGGCTGATGGCTCTCGGCGGTGCGGCGTCGGCTTTCATCGAATCGACCCTCGCCCAGCTGTACAAGATTCGCGATCCCGACGGATTCCGGGGCGGACCCGCCTATTACATGGAACGCGGTCTACGAGCGCGCTGGATGGGGATCCTGTTCGCGATCATCCTCGTCGTGTGCTTTCCGTTCGCCTTCAGCTCACTGCAGGCCAACACCATTGCGGCCTCGGTGAGGGGCACGATCGGTTCCGACGCCACGTGGATCAACTGGGTGATGGGCGTGGTGGTGGCGTCGTTGGCGGCGCTGGTCGTGTTCGGCGGCGTCCGGCGCATCGGCGTGGTGACCGAGCGGCTGGTGCCGTTGATGGCGGTCCTGTATCTGCTGCTGGGCATCGCGGTGGTCGTGGTGAACATCGGCCGGCTACCCGAGGTGGTCGCGGAGATCTTCTCCGACGCGTTCGGCCCGAACGAGGTGGTCGGCGCGACCTTCGGCTACGTCATCATGACGGGTGTCAAGCGGGGAATGTTCTCCAACGAGGCCGGATTGGGGTCGGCACCCAACGCCGGTGCCTCGGCTGCTGTCACCCATCCGGTGAAGCAGGGTTTGGTGCAGTCGCTCGGTGT